>CARFEX010000037.1 GCA_948971535.1 uncultured Eubacteriales bacterium
TCTCCTTGTTAGCATTTTACAATAGAAAAAACCTTTTGTCAATACCAAAATTTTTTCCTATTGACAGCACAAATAAAAAAAGTATTGAAAAATTATAAAATATATGTTATAATGCGGTTAATAACAAGAAATTTTAATCTAAATAACTTAAATTTTGAGGTGTAATATGAAATTTTTTGATGATAAAAGCAAAAAAACTCTACATTGGTGGAATAGAAACTTATTTTTCCTAGGCACAATTTTATTTATAGCTACAAATGTAGTGATATTTGCTGTACTACAAAGTGATAGAAATCTTTTGGCAGAAGCTATTGGTCCTATTCAAGGCAATAGTTTTGTTGACATTTGTTTGAGTTTATTAATTCAAATTTCATCACATTTTACCAATCCTGATTGGACAAGCTTACTCTTCCGAATGCTCGCATTTGCTTTTATACTTTTTTATTTAGAAAGAAGAATGGGAACTTTCAGTTTGATAGGTCTAGTGTTATCAATTACAGCTATTACTTCGCTACCTATGATAAATTTTAATATGGTAGTAAGCGGTTCAAAAGTTGTAATGTTTGCACTACTTGGTTACATGCTAGTTGATTATATACTATTTATGTTTGCAAAAAATAAACGTGGCATAGCAAATTTCTTTATTGGGCTGATTGTTTTAATATTGACTTATGCAAGTTTATTGCTTGAAATTCATGTTATAAAAAGTGAATGGAATTTTCTCCCAACAACCTTTTCAGGCATGGATGGCTTTGGGCTTTTAGTGGGAATAATATTAGGTTTAGTAATTTTGTGCGCATCTCACTTTGGCAAAAAAAGTTACAATCAAAAAAAAATTAATGCAGTAAAAAAAATAAAAGAGCCAAAAAAGAAAAAAATCAATAATGACACAGATGAGGTAATTGAAAATGAAGAAACTTTGAATGTTGAAACCATAGTTGAAGAAGTTTCTACTATTCAAGAACAAGCTGATGAAACTGAGTTGCATGGCTCACAAACTATTGAGGAAGAAATTTCTGAACAAGCCATAGTTATAGAACAAGAAAAACAAAATATGCAAGAAGAGCAAGTTAATTCAAATGATGAACAAGAAAGTATTTCAAGTTCAACTGATGAGTCTGAAAAAACTACTGAAAGCATAGTGACTCAACTCGCTGAAACAGAGAAAGAAGAGTCTATAAAAGAGGACGAAAAACTTCAATTACAAAAACAAGAGGAAAAAACTGTTGAGCCAAAACAAAAGAAAGTTCAACCAAAAAAGGTCGTAGAGGAATTTATAGAACAAGTTCCAGCGACTGAACCTCAAACACAACAAGCAGATTTTGAGCTAATAGATGAAACTAATAACGAAGATGAAATATTCCCAGAAGAAAGTCTTGTTGAAGAAGAGCAACCTTCTGACAACAAAGATGAAGAACCTGCCCGTCCTCTTACTCCAAAAGAAGAACTTCTTGAAAGAATGAAAAAGAATAGAATGAAATAAGTTTTATAAAACTAAAACCCGATAGCCAGTTACTATCGGGTTTTTATTTAATGTTTTATTTTTTATTTATATGTATTTATTGCTTTTCGATTTATTGATTTCCTTGGCTCTCTAAATCTTTATCATTATTTAATGAAACATCTTCGTCCGCATTATCATAGCTCTGACAATCAATAGTTTCAGCTGAAACTGCATTTTCTTGTGATAAATTTTCTTTCTCAGTTTCAGGCAAAGTTGATTCTTGCGATTCCTCTAAATCTCGTTTTCCATAATCAGCATATTCTTCAGCTGTAGATTTTGCACTTCCAATCAACGAAACTACTCCTCCAGCTAAAACTAGTGATAGTACGCTTGCGAATAACAAACTCGGTTTCCTTTGAACTAAATATGCAGTAAAACATCCAATAAATGGTGATAAAACGACAGCTGATGTTAAACAAATTTTTAAAAGTTTCCCTACCCCTTCTCGAATTTTCAAAAGTGGACCTTTTATCTCTTTGATTTTTTCTTGATTGTCTGATTTCTTTTGATTATCTAGTTGTACTTCATTCATATTTAACTCCTTGTGTAAAGTTTAACATAAAATTAAAAGCAATTCAATAGCCAATTTGATACTATTCCATTTCTTCATTTAAATATATTTTGTCTAAACTTTCAAACACTTCTTCTGCTTTGTCATAAATTTCTAAGTCAGCTTCTCTTGGCAATTCCATTCCAACAGGCGTTCTTTTCATAAAAACAAATTTGCCTTTAAAATTTCTTACTGCCTCATAAGCAAACATTGTTTCAAGCCTTGTACCAATGACAATGAGTGTGTCAGCTGTCTGCAATTGAAAATTAGATGTTAGGAGCGTTCTTCTATCAAAATCCTCGTTATATAACACAATTTCAGGACGTATAAATCCTTCGCACCCATCTTTATCACACCTAAGTGAATTTGATTGCAAGACTTCTTCAAGCATCTTTTTATCTTTACAACAAGTGCAATGCCATTTATCTAAGTTGCCATGAATTTCATATACATGCTTACTGCCCGCCTTTTGATGTAGTCCGTCAATATTTTGAGTTATAATATGAACTTCTTTGCCATAAACATTTTCAAGGTCGGCTATAACTTTATGAATAATGTTTGGTTCAACTTTTTTTGAAAAGTAAGTTTTTACAAATTCAAAAAATACATCAGGATTCTCTTCCAAAAAACCTTTCGTCATAATGTCTTCAGGAGCAAAGCTATGAAACTTACTTGAATAAATAGTTTTAAAATCACTAACCCCACTTGCAACAGAAATGCCAGCACCTGTCAAAAAGACAAGCTTATTAGATTCTTTTATTAAATTTGCAAGTTCATATATTTTATCCATTACTTTCCCTTATTTTATTAAATTATAACACAAACTATATAGAAATTCAATTCAAAAATTTTAATAATAAGTAAATTCCTCAAAAGTATTTGAGTATTTTTTGAAAAGTCATCAACAAATGAGATGCATGCGATAAAATACTGGTGTGAAACATAATCTTTAAAAATCTATCAAAATATTTAACACCAAAAAAAATATAATAAAACAAGCCACGAAAAAGTGGCTTTTTTGTTGTAATATAAAGTTTATTATAGATTTTATATTCGCGGTGCCGAATGGCTTGACAAAAAGAAAATGGTTTTATTAATATTTTATTTGTAAAAAGTCGATATAAAAATATGGTGAATCGAAAAATTCCGATAATTCCATTTTAAAATATTTGCAAATCGCTATTATAGAAGTAGGAATGATATTTTCATGCTTTACGTTTAAAAGCTCACAAAGAGTAGAAACTGGCACACCAGTTTCGATAGAAAGTTGGTTTTGTGTCAATTTATGTTGTGTCATCAATTCTTTCACTCTTAATGATACTGCCCTGCCAAATGAAATTTTATTTTTTCTCATATCTATATTATGATTATTTTTTTTAAAATTCGTTTTCGGAGTTACGAATTTTTTAAGGAGGTACTAAACAATTTAAATTATAAATTTATCATGTTCAAAAAATGGAGAGTCAAAAAACTGGGATAAACTCATACCAAAACCAGATGCTATTTTCTCAACTATATTAAGTTTGCATGTATTATTTCTTTCATTTAAAATATAACTTATTATTGCATCAGGCAAATCAGCTCTTTTGGCAAGTTCGTATTGAGTTATATCTTGACTTCTCAATAATTCAGTTATTCGCAGTGCTACTGCCTTTACTGTTGTATACTTTTCTTTCATACATTTAGGCTAGCACATTTTTTGAGTTTTATTATTTAACGTGCGTTAAAATTCACGCATGTTAAGCATTAAGGAGGAAATTATGAATTTACCATTTGATTCCAGAGGGAAAAACTTGGAAGAATTTAAGAAAGAATGTGACTTCTTTCAACAACATTATGTTTTTGACGATAAAGAAAAAACTTTCAGACCTGCAAATTATGGCAGTTGCAAGATTAGAAATGATGCAAATTGTGAAAATTGCAAATATTTTCTTAATAGCTCAAAATTAAATCAAGCAGATTTTTGGTGTTCTGAAAATAAAGTTATAGAAGAATTAAAACTACAAATAGAAGCACTTGAAAACATAATAAAAGACAAACTCAACAAAAAAACGAGCCAATAATGGTTCGCTTTTTTTTATTTATTTTTTATTTTTCGAGTTTAAAATTTTTATTTTCTTCAAAATCAGATTCCTGCAAAGTTTTCAAAAGGTTTTCAGGGTTGAGTACTTTTAAATCTTCTGGTACAAATAATCCGTTCTCTCTAATAAGAATATCGTCAAACCAAATTTGTCCGCCACCATACTGTGGAGTTTGAAGTTGAACTAAGTCCCAGTGCAGTGCTGATTTATTTCCGTTATCACATCTTTCATAGCATGCACCCGGAGTGAAATGAAGTGAGCCATTTATTTTTTCATCATAAAGAATAGAGTTGCAAGGCATAGTAATAAATGGGTTAAGTCCAAAAGAAAACTCTCCTACATATCTTGCACCTTCATCAATGTTGAATGCTTGATTAAGTTCTTTGGTGTGATTTGAACGAGCATCAACTATCTTTCCATTTTCAAAGTACAAAAACACATCCTCGTGAGTTATGCCGTTTTGTATACTTGGAATATTATAGGTTATATATCCATTTACACTATCTTTTATTGGTGCGGTGTAAAGTTCGCCGTCTGGTAAGTTGCGTTTACCAACACATTTAACTTGTGGCAGTCCGCCGATTTTGAATTCTAGATTGGTATAATCGTTTATTATCCTAACCTTCTCTGCTTTTTTCATATATTCCACAAGCCTATCCATAGCAAGCGAAAGTTTGTTGTAATCGATTGAACAAGAATTTAGATATATGTCATAAAGGGTTTCATAATCCACACCCATAGCTTTTGCCATTTCTTCTGTTGGGACACTTGTTAGGAGCCATGGTCTTTTGAGTCTGTAGCCGTCCGTAATTTCATGATTGTATCTATTAAGCTTTTTGCTACTTTCTTGACTGAACTGATAAGAGCTAACTCCACGAATTAAACATGTAGCAGAAGCAGTTTGATACCAATCTTTTTCTCGGTCGATTATATTTTGTAACTGTGTTTCATCCATATTTTTCCAACGACTATTGTATTCATCCATAGTAAGAAACTCAGCAAAAACTTTTATATTTTGGCTTTTGCAATAATCTTGAACGCAATGTCCAAGTTCAAACTGCTCCTCACCTCTAACTGTAAGGATAATTGTATCACCGCTCTTTCTTTCAAGCGAATAATCTACAATAGTTTTTGCAAGCTTATTTAATCTTTTATCCATAACAACCTCTTCAAATATTATATCCAAAACACAAAGTTTAGTCAACACACAATAATTAAAAAAAATATAACAAAACCGGAATTTTTGTGTTAATATTAATTATGAAAATTATGCAAATTTAAAAGGAGTTAATATGAAACCTATTATTGGACTTGTAAGCAAACATAAGGAAACAGACAGAAAACGAAACCTAACCTATATTTGCGATGAGATGAAAGATGTAATATTTAAAAATAATGCTATCGCTATAGGTATTGTTCCTTCTATGAAAAAGATTACACTCGTCAACCAAGCTAATGAAACTGAAATATACAAAAATTTAGAAAATATATTCACTGAGCAAGAGCAAGACGATATGGCAAAACAAATAAAGCTTTGCAATGGCATTATTCTTTCTGGAGGAACTGAAAGTGATGCTTATGAAATGTGGATTGCAAAATTTTGTTATGAAAATGATATACCTATTCTTGGTATTTGTGCTGGTCATAACAATCTAGTAAGAGGTATAGGCGGAAGCACCAAAAAAGTTGCAAACCCCGAATTGCATAGGCAGGCTGAGCTTGATTATGTACATTCTATAATCATAGATAAAACATCAGATTTTTATAATTATGTAAATGTAGAAAAAATGAAAGTAAATTCAAGACACCAAAATACAATCGACAACCCTGCCAGTTTAACTATCGCAGCTTATGATGAATTTGGCAATATTGAAGTAACTGAGGACAAATCAAAAAAATGTTTTCTTGGCATGCGATTCCATCCAGAATCATTATATCTTATAGATAAATTGCATAACAAAATTTTTCAAAAGTTTATAGAAATTTGTAGTGAAAGCACAAAAAATAAATAGGATGACTATCCCCCCCCTCAAGAAAGCTAAACTTATCTTTAACAACAAAAAACTCATGTAGATATAACATGAGTTTTGTTTTGATTATTTTTCATCTTTAATAAATTCAGTTTCATTTACTTTATTGTTTTCAACTTGAGTTTGTTTTTGCTTTTTATGGTCGATAACCATTTTTATGACATAATACAACTTTACAATAATCAAAACGCCATTGAGTACTGCAGTACTTATTGCAGGCAAAATGCTTCCGTACACAACAAAGACCACAGAACCTACTAAATTCAAAATTCTCATACACAAACTACCTTTGTAAGATAGTGTTGGGAACAACATTGAAGCCAAAATTAATAGAGTTGCTGTAATGCCTATAACCTCTTTCCACTACATAATACTTTTCTCCTTTTTATAATTTTATTATATTCTATTTTTTACAAAAAGGCAACGAAAACTACATTGATGATTCTGGTTCTTCATACTTTTGCTGAATTATATTCATTTTTTGTAAATCTTTTTCATAAATATTGAAAAACAATTAATTAAATTAGAAAATTCTTTTGATGAGAAACTTAAAGTTCTTGAAACTTTGGAAGCAGAAAAACATGATATCATGAAAAGGTTTAATAATGCAAATGAACAGATAAAAATAGAAATTCAAAAAGAAATGAAAATAAGTGAAAAAAACTTCAAATTGTTAGCAGAAGAAACACTTATACTTAAAGAAAAAATTAAAAAACTTAAAAAGTAATTTGTTTTATAATATTTATCTTTTTTTATATTTTTGTGGCAAGTCTAAATAGACTTGCCTTTTTTTAGAAACGCAAGAATAACATGAATGTAATGAGTTTTTTCTTATTAACTCTTACACATTTATATTTGAAATATAAAACCCAAGAAGTCAGCTTCAAAAATAAAATCTTACACCTTTTTCACACATTGGTCGTATTTGAACGATCTTTCTAACCAAAAACAACTAAAATTAACTATAAGAAAAAATGAATAGCAATAAAAAAAGCCTATTTAAATAGACTTCTCTGGTAGAGATGAGTGGACTCGCGAATGTGTCGCAGACACGGAGTCGCGAAAGCGGACACCGACCCCCACCTTATAACAAATCTTGCGATTTGATGCGTCCGCTTTCACTCCCTAACAGTTCCTGATAAATCTTGCTTCGCAAGATACACAAATAAAATTTGTGTGGTGTGGGTCACACATTTAACAAATAAAAAAAAGCCTATTTAAATAGACTTCTCTGGTAGAGATGAGTGGACTCGAACCACCGACCCCCACCTTATCAGGGTGGTGCTCTAACCGACTGAGCTACATCCCATCATATTAAATTG
>CARFEX010000038.1 GCA_948971535.1 uncultured Eubacteriales bacterium
CCTTGATACAAAAACTCATCAATTTGTTCTTTATTAAATTCTGAGGTATCAATATCTAAAAATTTAATTTTGTCTTTTTTATTTCTCATTTTACCTTACCTTAAATTTATGATACAGCAAGATTGCAATTTTGTCAATATACAAAATTTTTAATTGAGATAAAAAATATAGTTTCATTAAATTGATTTATAATAAAAATTTTAAACTATTTGTTTTGGTTTATTATTATTTTAAACTCTTCTTCTGAAAGTATTTTTACTCCTAGTTCTTTTGCCTTATCAAGTTTAGAGCCTGCATTCTCGCCAGCAAGCACAAAGTCAGTCTTTTTGGAAACAGACCCTGCTGTTTTTCCTCCAAGGCTTTCAATAATTTCTTCGGCTTCTTTACGGCTAAAATTATTTAATGTTCCAGTTAAAACAACTGTTTTTTCGGTAAAAATACTATTATTTGATGTTTTTATCTGAGTTTTTCTAATTTTAACACCTTTTTTGAATAAATTATTAAGTTCTTTAATATTATCTTCATTTTTAAAAAAAGTGTAAATTTTGTCTGCAACAACCTCTCCAATATCTCGTATTGAAGCTAGTTCTTCTCGTGTCGCATTTTGAATATTTTCAAGTTCTTCAAAATTTTTTGCAAGGTCTTTTGCGGTTTTAATGCCAACTTCCCCAATGCCTAAAGCAAAGAGAAATCTAGCTAGTTCTGTATCTTTTGATTTTTCGATGGATGTGAAAATGTTATTCGACTTTTTTTCTTTAAAACTTTCAAGTTCCAAGAATTGCTGATATGTTAAATCGTAAATATCTGATATTGCTCGCACATTTAATTTGTCATAAACGAGAGATACCGTTTTTTCTGAAAAGCCTTCAATATTCATCGCATTGCGAGAAGCATAATGGGTAATCCTATCCACTATTTGTTCTTTGCAACCATAATGATTTGTACAGAATAACAATGGTCCTTTTTTGGTCAGCCTTTCCCCACAACTTGGACATGTTTCTGGCGGTAAAATTTCTTTGGAATTTGGTAATTTTTCAGCAAGCCCCATTACCTCTGGGATAACCTCATTGCTTCTTCTTAAAAACACTCGACTAGATATAAAAACATTTTTTCGTTCTATATCTTCTATATTGTTTAGTGTCGCACGTGAGATTGTAGCTCCTCCAAGTTCGACAGGTTCAAGAAGTGCAATAGGTGTAACCCTTCCACTTCTCCCCACTTGCCAAAGCACATCGTTGAGCATGGTTGAAACTTCTTGTGCTTCAAACTTATACGCCATTGCCCATTTTGGGAATTTATTGGTCCAACCTATATCTGTTCGAGGTGCAACCTTATTGATTTTTAAAACCATACCATCAATAAGAATATCAAGTTTGGACTTGACTTTATCAACTTCTTCAATACATTTTTTTACAGCTTCAAAATCTTCACAAATTTTAAAATACTTTCCTGTTTGAAAACCATTTTCTTTCAAAAATTCATGCATTTGTTTTTGTGTTTCAAATTCTTTTCCTTCACAAAGCAAGATTGAATAACAATAGTAATCTAGTTTTCTTTTTGCCGTTTCTCTTGGGTCAAGATTTCGGATAGCACCTGCCACAGCATTTCTTGCATTTTTAAGTTTTTCACTTGCTGTTTTGTTGTATTCTTCAAGGTTAGGCAAACTCATCATACCTTCACCTTGAACTAAAAGTCTACCTTTAAAAGGTATCGTCATTGGTACAGAGCGAATAGTTTGAACTTGTTTTGTCACCTCTTCACCAATAACACCATTTCCACGAGTAGTCGCACTTTTATAATAACCATTTTCATATTCAAGCACAATTTGAAGTCCGTCAAACTTATACTCAACTGCAAAATCTGTATTGTCAGCTAGTCTTTTCATATCTGAAATCCATTTTTGCAGGTCAGAAAAATCACGCACTTTGTTAAGGCTGTATAAATTTACTTCATGTTGTTTTTTACTAAAGCCTTCAAGCACCGTATCTCCAACTCTTTGCGTTGGTGAATAGGGCAAAACTATACCTGTTTCCTGTTCTAAGTCGACAAGCCGATAATAAAGTTTATCATACTCGCTATCCGATATAGTTGGAGCATCATATACATAATAATTTTTGTTATGTTTTTCAATTTGCGAAATAAGTTCTTTTATTTCATGCAACTTGTCCATTTATTCCTCCAAAATTTCAAGTGGTGCTAGTTCAAGCATTAAACTTTTTTTGCCAAATCCCTCAAAGTTAATATCTCCAACAAGGCCATCAGCAGATATTTCTTCTAATATCCCCTCCCCATAACGTGGATGAGATAGTCTTTGCCCTACATGATAAATTGATACATCTTTTGCAGGTTTATCTTCTTTTTTGTCAATTTTTTGTGTATTTTGGCTCAAAAAGCTTTTATGATTAAAGAATTTAGAATTATTTTCAAAAGTGTTTACTCCACTATCATAACTAGAATAGGGTCTTTGATAATCGTTATATGGTGAAGGCGAACCAAACCTTGTGTGATAATTGTTGTTAGAATTTGAATTTACAACTTTTTCAAGTGACAATAGTCCAAGCTCTCGGCAAAATCTACTAGGTGTTTGGTATTGAGATTCTCGATAAATATATCTTTTCGAGCAGTGTGTCATAAATAGTCTTTCCTCAGCACGAGTGAGTGCAACATATAATAGACGGCGCTCCTCCTCTATTTCACTATTATTACCTATTGCTCGAGAAATAGGAAGCATACCTTCTTCTAATCCAATTACAAACACAGCCTTAAATTCAAGGCCTTTGACTGCATGAATTGTAGCTATTGTGACTGAACCACCTTCACCTATTTCATCACTATCAGCTTTCAAAGTGATACTTTCGAGAAAATCACCAAGTTCGGCATCTGGGTTAAGAGTTTCATATTCTTTCACAGAAGATATGAATTGTTCTATATTCATAAGTCTATTAAGGTCATCTTCATCTTTTGAAGAATATGCTCCTCTTATTTCAAACTTTGAAATCACCTTTTCTACAAAACTTGAAATAGGCTTTTTGTCTATTTGGTCAAGGTCTTTATAAACTTCAATAAATTTGATTAATTTTTTATAAAGTGCTGGTTCATTCAAAATTGATGAGGAAGTAACAGTTTCGATAAGAGTTTTCTCTCCTGCTAAAGTACGAAGTTTTTCAAGTCCCCCTTCGCCTATACCTCGTTTTGGAAAATTGATTATTTTTTCAAAAGATACATTATCCTTTTTATTTATAAAAATCCTTAAATAAGATATAAGATTTTTTATCTCAGCTCTCTCATAAAATTTGAAACCACCAAATATTCTATGCGGAATATTATACGACAAAAAAGCCTCTTCAAATGACCTTGAGAGTGCATTCATTCGCATAAGCACAGCAATATCTTTATAATCATAACCTTGGCTATGAAGAGTTTCCACATTCTTTGCCACGTACAGTGCTTCATCTCGCTCATCATACGCATTATATAAAACAGGTTTTTCACCATCACCTTGTTCAGTCCACATATTTTTATCAAGACGAGTTAAATTGTTTTTTATAACGTTGTTTGCAATATTTAAAATTGAAGCTGTTGAGCGATAGTTTCTTTCAAGTTTAAAAACCTTAACATTTTGAAAATCTTTTTTAAAGTCAAAAATATTTTGGAAGTTTGCACCTCGCCAAGAATATATACATTGGTCTTCATCACCAACAACAAACACATTGCCATGAACCTTAGCAAGCATTTTTACCAGTTTATACTGTACAGAGTTTGTATCTTGAAACTCATCTACCAAAATGTATTTAAATCTTGTGGAATAGTATTCGAGAATATGTGGCTTTTCCAAAAAAAGCTCCAATGTTTTGCGGAGTAAATCGTCAAAGTCTAGTGCATTATTTTTTTTCATTCTCGCTTCATACTCATAAATAAGCGAGCCGATTCTACGAATATCCTCTTCGTCACTACGAGAGGCTATATATTCGCTAAGTTTCATAGTTCCATTTTTCCAATTAGAAAGATGAAAATAGAAACTTTTTTTAAGTTTATCTTTGTCGTCTATGATTGACTTTTCATTAAATATATCTTTTACGAGTTTGTCGGTTTCTGTATCAGAATAAATGGAAAAATTTTTGTCGTACGGTTCTAGTTCTCCTATCTCTTTACGAAGTATTCTGGCACACATTGAGTGAAAAGTTGATATCCAAACATTCTCTGCACCTTGAACCATTTTTGAAATTCTTTCTTTCATCTCACCAGCGGCTTTGTTAGTAAAAGTTATAGCAAGAATATTGTAAGGTGAAACACCCAATTGGTCAATCAAATAAGCAACTCGATGTGTCAAAAGTCTAGTTTTTCCGCTTCCTGCACCAGCAGTTACTAAAACAGCACCGTCAATCTCTTTTAAAGCAAGTTTTTGTTCTTCATTAAGTGATTCTATATCGTAATTTTTCATAGTCATATGATAGCAAATTTACAAAATTTAGTAAACTATTTTAGAACGTTTTTCGCTTTCAATCATTTTTCTGTATTTCAAATATTTTTCAATAGTTTCTAAAAGATACTTTTCTTTTCCTCTTGCATCCATACTAATTAGTTTTTCTTCACTCATAAGTAGTTTGATTGGATTGCTAACATTTTCGCTTCCGTTAACTAAAAATCTCACTTTCTCAATAAACTCATTATCAGCATCGTCAATAATTCTGATTTTGCAATCAACTGGTTCATCACCATAGCCACAAGCCTTTCCTAATGAACTATTATGTATCATTCTATTCTTGGCTTTCATAGCCAACGATTTAAGCAAATCGCTTTTCATATAACCTCCTTCTTTCACATTATCACTTAATGAGAAATGCAGAAACAAGTATAAATAAAAGACGGGAATTACCAAAAGATAATTTACTCGCAATTTAAACCATATTGTCGTATTTTAGAAGAGCATAAAAAGTCACAAAAAAAGTGGAAATTAATTTGATATTTTTCGAGAAAATAATCATTTTATCTTCATTAATAATATCATTTTAACAGATGTGCATAGAAGAATTTTTACATATATAAAATTGAGAAAACAAGGTAATATAAAGCATTTTCGGCAAGCATATCACCGCATTTAATTTTATAATCTATCTCCTCTAAAAGAGCATATATTTTTTTTAGTTGCATCTTTGAGAAATTTTTAAGTTGCTCTTTTTGTTTTTTTATCGCATATTCTTTTACACCCAATAATGAAGCCAACTTAAGATTGTCAGCATCTGAAATAGAGATAAAAAATAAACGGCGAAAATGATTTGTGATAAGAGCAAGTACACCTTGTTCCTTTGCCATTTGTGAAAGAAGCAAAAGAGCCTTTTCGCTATCTCTTTTGCCGAGTGCCTCAGTAAGTTCAAACACGATATAGTCGCTTTCTTTATGAACCAATTTTTCAACTATTTGTTTTGTTATTAGTAAAGACGAAGTATCATAAAAGCAGAGCTTATCTAATTCATTCATTGCTCTTGAAAGAAAGCCATTGCAGTAATCGAGAAGCGTCTCGACAGCTTCACCACTGATTTGTTTGTTGCGTTTTTTAAGTTCGCTTACAATTATACTTGTTGCAAGCGGTCTATCCATTCGCTTTGCATCAACAAACTCTGTTTTATTTCTTATAGATACAAATTTATCATAAAAGTCTAAAATAACTAGTACAGTGCTTGGAACAGGATTTGCTAAATAGTTTTCTAAATGCTTTATATCGCTATCACTAACTTTGACTGCATTTTTTATGACTACAACTTTTATTTCACTACCCATAGGCATAACTTCACAGCTATCTAAAACTGCCTTCATTGAAAAATTTTCATCATCAAACACTAAAAAATTAAAGTCTTCAAGTTCAAGCTTTGTTTCACGTTTTATCATTGACAAAGCTTTTTCATAGAGAAAATAGTCATCTCCCTCTACAAGATAACATGGTTTTATATCAGTTTTCAGCCTATTTTTTAATGTTTTCAAAGGTTTTCTCCTGTTTTTTTTTGCTTTTGTTATGTTTATTATAACTCAAAAGCAAAAAACTTGCAATTATTATAAAGAAAAAGAGGACTTTATTTGTCCTCTTCTTTTTTCTCTTCTATTTTTGTTTCTTCTTGGTTTGAATTTTCTTCTTTTTCTTGTTCCTGCACTTCTAACGCATCTTGTTCCATATTATCCTTATTTTCTTCCTTTGGTGGCATTGTAACCACTCCTAGCACAACTAAAATCCCCGCTACCGCCATGATTAGACCTTTCACAAGTTCGTCATTTATGCTAAAACCAAAACAATCGCCTAAGGCATTTAATAGCACAATCGCCGCTCCTGATAGAGCTGTCCAGAAACTATAAGATTTTATTCTATTCTTCAATTTCAGCCTCCTTTGTTATCATATCTTTAAGGTCTGAAACCTCCTCCTTAACATCTTCTATTATTTGAAGATGCTGTGTTAACTCTTTAATAGTGCTTTGATATGCTTGCTCTCTTTTAGAACTATCTTTAAGTTGATAGAAAAATAAGAATACAAAAAGCATTGCAAATACACCATAGCTTACTATTACTTTTATTAGTTCATCCCAAAATTCCATATTTACTCCTTTAAGGTGGAGGTCACGCAGATATTTTGTTTTATAACCTCCTCCTCTTTTAATTGAATAATTCGGTTTTTAAAACAAATATACCTTTGGTTATACAAAATCATTGACGTACTCTATATTCCAGTTGCACATAACTGATTTCTATATTTGTGGAAGATGAAAATTTAAGTTCAAAAATCTTTCCTAGCACATTGACTTTTATTTCTTGAACTTTATCACTGCCTTGAAGTTTATAAATTTTACTTTCTTTATCACTCTTAATTTCAACATCACAAGCATACTTTGTTAGTATGTTAAGTTTTGAGACTCTCTTATCTATATCTATTTGGTTAAGTTCTGTTTTCATACTTTTCCAAACTTTGACAAGGTTTTGCCCAAAAAGCTGTCCATCATCTGTAAGTTGGCCAACTCTTGCTTTATTATCATTATAAAAACAAGCTACAAGTTTACTTTTATAAGGGTTTTGTAGCACTTGAAGTTGTCTTATATCAAGTCCTCGACTTATACTAATGTTTCCACTAGTCTCATCATAAACAAACAAAGCATTATTCACATATTCGCCGTTTTCACAACCTATTATCTCTTCATCATCAAAATTTAGCTTGCAAGCAAGGTAATATTTACCTTCAAAGCAAGCACCACTACATTTTGAAAAATCACCATTTTTTAAAAGTTGTTCGCAATCTAGTTTTACGCTTTTTGTTGAAGAGCCATTGAAAACTTTTAGTCCACTCTTTTCAAAAAAGTAAACATTATCTCCACCTGATGCTATTGAGCCAGAAAAGATATTTCCGTCCGATTGGTACAAATGGCTTATACTAAAATCAGATCGGAAGAGCGTCGTGTAGGGAAAGAGTGTAGATCTCGG
>CARFEX010000039.1:0-1310 GCA_948971535.1 uncultured Eubacteriales bacterium
TACTTTTTTGTACTATCTTTTTTTTAACTTCTATTTTAGAACAAAGGTGATAATAGTCGCATAATGGCTTGCAAGAATTTTGTAAGCCAGCGTTTCTTCTTGAAATATTCCACACTTGCCTCATAGGAATTTTTGATATCTTCTTTAAAAGTTTTTCTATATTTATTATTTATTTTTGTTGAATAGATAATAACTGTATCTTCAAAGTTTAATCCAAATGAGCGGTTATCCATATTGCAAGTTCCAATAGACACCTTGTTATCATCAACTATAAGTGTTTTGCTATGCAAGAAACCATCATATAGGTAAATTTTAACACCAAGGTCAGCTACCTCTTTTAAATAAGAAAGTGTTGCTAAATATACAGTTTTTTTATCAGGTTTTCTTGGCACCATAATTCGCACATCTATTCCGCTAACAACTGCAATACGGATTGCACTCAAGAAAACGTCATCTGGTATAAAATACGGTGTTTGAATATATACTCTCTTCTTGGCATTTGTTATCATTTTTACATAAACTTCTTTAATTTTTTGCACCTGACTATCAGGACCAGATGCTAAAACTTGAATTAATGCATCACCATAAAGTTTTGGTGCAGGAAAATAACCTTTTTCAATGTAACTCATAGGTGACAAACTCTCATTTTTAGAGTAACGCCAGTCATCCAAAAATATATTTTGTAGAGTATATACTCCGCTACCTTTTATTCTTATATGGGTATCTCGCCAAGGTGAAAGTCGATTATGTAGTCCCATGTGGTCATCACGAATATTTATTCCTCCAGTCCAACCTATTTTACCGTCAATTACTACAATTTTTCTATGATTTCGATAATTGAGTTTAAGATTGATAAGTCTTATATGCATAAATGGAGGGAAAAACTCTGCGACATGTCCGCCAGCTTTGCGGAGCTTTTTGAAAAATCTTCTTGGTGCTTTTCTTGAACCTATTGAGTCATAAATTAGTTTTACTTCAACACCTTCCCTTGCCTTTTGACAAAGGATATCCATAATTGAGCGACCTGTTTTATCATCAGCAAAGATGTAATATTCGATATGAATAGACTTTTTTGATTTTAATAAATCCTCTTTTAATGCTGCAAGCTTTTCAATACCATTATTAAAAATTTGCACATCATTGCCAGGACAAGGATAGCTGCCATAGTTATAACAAAGTGACAACAACTCTTCATCATCACTTGTTATACCATCTAGCTGGGCATGCTCTAAACTTTTAATATCTTCGATATTCTTTATGATATCACTTTCTGATATTGCCTTTTTTCTAATCATTCTGCGTGTACGAAC
>CARFEX010000039.1:1320-7349 GCA_948971535.1 uncultured Eubacteriales bacterium
ACTAAGTCCACTGCCAAAAATGATGTAGAGAAGGAAACCTATTAAAGGCAAAAATGTCATGATAGTTATCCATGAAATAATTGTCTGAGGTTTCTTCTTCTCCAAAAACACCATTGCGATTAGCAGAAGAAAATTTATACACACTGTTATTGTTATAAGTGTTGTAAACCAGTTCATGCTTGCTCACCACTTGTTGTCAACTTAAATCTATATGTTAAGAATGGTTCTTTATTTGCATCTATCTCAATATCATCATCACTTGTATTAAATGTTCCATCCAAGCCGGAAACTTTTCGTCTAAATATCACTGTAATATATTGTGTGGAAATATCAAAACCAGATTGAGTTGTTATCTTTCCATCTGCATCAATAGTCGCAAAACCACTACCAGTTTTATCTATTACAAGGTCAAACCAACTTGCATCTACTGACTTGAATGCTTCATTTCCAGTAGATAATCTATAATAGAATTCTATTTTGCTTATCAAGTTACTCCAAAATACAGAATAAGTATCTTTCCCATTGTTTTGGGTTGCGGAAACTAAATCTGTTGGATTTGGTTCTGTGCAAGCATCCACTGCCCAAGTAACATTATAAGGTATGCTATGGCGATAATACAATATTGTTGTATTGCCTTCTGCTACCATTTCTTGACTAGAAGGTGTTACTCCAACAATATAATATTTTGTTACAGGCACAGGCTCACGACCATACTCTTTCATCATACCATAACTTACTATTGACAATTTATCTACATAAAGGTCACCATTCTTCTGTTGCTCTTTAAGATTAAATCTATATATGTCGTTTTCTGTTATCTCAAAAGTACTACCATTATAAGAGAATGCATATCCATAATAATTTGTATTAGTAATTTGAACTGAAGATTTTTTTGTTACTTCAATATAAATTTCATCTTCGGTTGAAGTTAAAACTTTGCCAACCTGTTTTGAGATTGAAAGATAATAAGTTTTGGCAGAGCTAATATTGTTTGTATAGCCTACATGGGTTAGTTTATTAATTGTTCCATTTTTATTGACAGAACCAATATTAAACTCTACAGTCTGATAAGCAGGAACTGTAACTTCAAGTGTATCATTGAAAATCTTTGTAATTTCTGCATCTTTAACAGAAATTTTGCCACTTGATGGTGTATTACTATTAGAATTCTTCTCGCTTACCAAATTAAATTCTTCACCGTCACGAACATAATTTTCTTGTTCATTTGAAATTTGAATTTTTCTATTTAAAGTAATTGGAACATTAAGTGCATACTCTTCTACATCATTACTATCTTTATCAGCAGTATATTTAAGAGTAATTTGTAAAATAGCTTTTGCTGAGCCACCCTCGCTCCAAACTTGAGAATTTTCTATTGTTGGAACCACAAATCTATCATCTGCACTATTAAATTTAATTCCCGCCTCATTCTCTCCTTCCAATCTACCAAAGAATGCTGGATTTTTAACTGCTAAATATGCATTTTCAAAATCACCTGTTTGGCTTTCACCAACTGTGTCCACTCTAGTTGTAGGTGTTTGCTCTGGATTTTGGTTTACTTTTGAAGCCATTGAAATATCACCAATATCTATGTTGTTATAATATAATTTCATTCTAGCTATTGTATAAGCTTCATAGTTAGGAGGAGTAAGATACTTTTCATTAGTGTCATCGGTTGTATATTTGTTTTGTTCATCACTAAATATCTCGTATTTATTTTCATTTGTATTGAAATTGCCAAAATATTGTTTATTAGCTTGAATTCCCTCATCTGGATTTTCTTCTACAACTTGCCAATAATCACTTTCAAAATAATAGAAATTAAATCCTGAGATATTAAACACATTTTTTTCAGACTCTTGTATTATAGTTTCCTTAGGTGAGAATATAAGTCTTGTTTTTTCCTCTGTATTGACACCTTCACCTACCGTAACCTTTTCGCCTTCGCTAACAGATATACTTGTTGCAACCGCACCAACATCAAACTTGCTCTCTTCAGTAAGTATCATGTCCGAGCCAGATGCTATTGTTGGAGGATTTTCGGTAGAAATAAGTCTGAAGTAGAAGAAGAATGTGTATCCATAATCATCACTAACTTCAAGTCTATAATCTTGACTTCCAAATACTATCTTATTAGCGGTAATTGTGATACCGTCTTTTCCTTCTTTAGTAACAAAGTTAGGTTTAATTTCATTATCAGAAGTCCAACCATTAAATACCTTTTTAGCATCAGCATTTATTTTATTGTTGTAAATTACGCTTGAAACATCTTTGTTATATGTTGCTTTATAAGTAAAATCTTTTGACCTATCAGCTTTTGAAGTACCATACTTATAATTAACTTTTAAAACTTCTCCAGTTAAAGTAAATGAATATTGTCCTTGCTCATTAACGAAAACTTCATAAGGATTTTCAATATTTGATATAGCATCAATATCACTATTTTCTAGTTTTTCTGTGCTTTCAACACTTGATATGCCAACTGTAATATCAAAAGCAGGCATAATTTTGAATATAACATAGAAAGTTTTTGAATATTCTGTTTCAGTTGTTTCGTTTGCTTGTGGTTCTTCTTGAGATTGAGTGTTATTTTGAACTTTTACTGTATAAGTGAGCTTTGCCATATTATATACGCCAGCATTTGGTGCACCAAGACCCCAAATTTTATAGTCATATACCTTTCGGCTAGGCACATCACTTTCAGTAGTAGAACCTTCAATCACTTCACGCACTGGTGAAATAGCCATGTATGCTTTTGAGTTTTCACCACTTATATTGAGTTTAAAAAACTCTGAGTTTGTTTGGCTATTGCCTATGTTTTCACGGAATGCTGTAGCAAGTTTTCCTTCTTCATCATTGAAACTATCTGAAGATAACATCTGCATTTGAAGATAAACATTATTTGAAAAATCTTCGCTAGTCAAAAGCTCACCATTACTCATCTTTCTAAGTCCCATAGTTTCTACTACAGATTTTTCATCTTGAGCATAAAGCACATGATGCTCATAGCTACCATCATGGATATAAGTATCGGCTTTAACATTGAGTGCCAAAGTATAGTTATAAACTGTTCCAAAGGTTTTTTCTGCATTTTTATTTCCGTCAATATAATCAAATTTGAAAGAATCAATTGTTGTCTTATTTTCTAGATTTTCATTATCAATCTTTGCAACATACTTTGACAATTCTGTTACAGAAAGGTCATCAAATTTTATCAAACTGTTAAAGTTCTCATAGCTTACATTTGTTCCATTATAAGTCATAACAAGTCTGCTTGTAACTTGAAGTCCATTTTCAAACAAATCGTTATTGTAGTCAACTAGGGCACTTTCGTTGATAGCGCCTTCTATGTATGATTTATATTGACTATTGAGATACACTCCTTTAAGCGTTCCAAGCACATTGCCATAATCTTTAACAAAGTCTTTGCTTGAAGTTTCAGTTATAGCAAGTTCAAAAGTTTGAGTTTCTATTTTGACTGCATTTTCATTTACGTTAATAGTTTTTTCAAATACAGCAATATATTCACCTTTAGGTGCTTTATCTTTAAGCCTATACTTGATAATTCTATCATTTTCAAAAATGTAAGGACTGTTGTTTGCAAGGTCGTCAACAAAGAAGTTTTCAGTAACTTCAACACCACTTCCTGTTGTATTGTTTGTATCTTGATTTAAAATTAAAGAATAAACATTTTTTGCTACAACTACATTATACTCTTCGCTATAACCGCCATAAGTGATAGTAAAAGTTACGTATCCATTTACCTCTCTATCAGAAAGTATAAACTCTAGGTTCACATAACTTTTTTGTAGTTCATTACCCTCATCAAGTAATGTACGAACTCCATTCCCCTCTTTATCAACATAAACCAAACTGTTTTCAGCACGTGTTAATGTTATTTTTGTTTCTATGGTTTGATTTGTTTCTTCTGTTTGAGCAGTATCAGACTGTGTTCTTTCCTCACAAACCACTCTGTTTCCTTCTGCAAACATTGCCTTATTATTGAAGAAGAAATCTTGTACTGACATGAAAACTGAGCCAGTTTCTATATATTCAGCATTTTCGCTATAACTTGAATTTGGCTTTGGATAATTTACATTTATAGTTCCAGCACTTTCAAGTTTTACTACATAATTAACATAGAAAGTTTGTATAAAGTCAGAATTCAATTTCTTTAGAGTTATAGTAAATCTTAATGTTACTTCAGCTCCCTCTCTATCAACACTATTGATATTTGTTGGAATTGTACGATTATTGTTTCCGTCAAATTCTCCGTCCGCAATAATGTTTGTATTATTAGATTGCCATACCCAAGTTGAACTCACACCGCTTTGATTGCTACGAGTGAAATTTGTTATCTCAAAATTTAAATCATTACCTGCAATAACAGTGTTTCTATAATTAATATTTTCGGTGCTTTTATCTTCAGAACTTACATTTCCTACAAGTTCGTCACTATTAACCTTCTTAACACTACCATTCACTACAATTTTAACTGAGAATGTATAAGTTTGATTTTCACCAAAGGCAAGAGTTATTGTAAGGGTCGCATTAAAATCTTTTACTGAAGAAATGATTGAAATTGTTTTTTCGGTTTCACCTTCTACAACATCTTCAACTACAAAATAACCTTTATGCTCATCGTCTACTTCTATATTTGAAATAGTGTAAGAATTATTAATTTCATTTAATAAAGTAACCTCTGAAATAAGTCCATTTTTTAGTGTTATTTCATTTCCTGCTTCAAATGTTTTATTTTCGTTAAGTTTAACACTTGCACTTGCACCCACATGGATAGTAACACTGCCAACATAGCCATAGTTTGTATACATGTGTGCTTGAAGTATTGCATCTTTATCAAGATACTCATGCGTTCTAATCGTAAGCACCTTATCCTTATAACTATACCCTTGTACAGCTAAAGTATTTATGTCAAATGTATTAGTTTCTACATTTTCAGTTAAAACAGGCACTTCAATTTCGCCTTGACGAACTACAACTTGCAGCCCTTCAGTTGAAGTGATAGTATCTCCACCTACAACTTGCATTAGGTTAAGATTGAGTTTATAATCTCTTTCACCATAGCTATCAAATGACCAATGATAACCATCATCTTTGTTTTCTACAGTTCCTGCATCGGCTGATACTCTAACAACAAAATCTCTTGACGCATTGAGAATAACCTTATATGTAATCTCTCCGCCTATAATTTGAAGAGTATCTTTTGCTTCACTTGAAAATTTTCTTGCTATAGTTATTGTAAGTGTATCTGTTGTTTTTGTATTCATTGAAAGTGAATTTTTGTCTTCAGAGAATGAATAACTAAACACACCTTTCCAATCGTTTTCATTATAATATTCGTCAGATGAAGTTTTTACAGACTTGATATAATCGGTATATTTAAGTCCTTCACCTATTGTTGTAAATTGACCATATTCATCTTTAAAGAAGTAGTCAAATCTTGAATGTCCTGGTTTAAGTGTATTTGAACCAAATTTTTCATTGAGGTTAAGAATATAATTGCCTTGACTATCCGCTTTTAGATATTCTTCTGTTGAATTATAAGCATATATTCCTTCACCTTTACGTGCGCTTTCACCAAGTTGAACTGAAGGACTCACTTTGAGTAGATAGTAATAATTTTGTGATTGACTATCATTTGCTCCATCTAATCTAACATTCATTTGAAGTGCTACATAAGCAAAATCAAGCTGATTTGAAAGATGATTTAAAGAAATTTTCCAAACATTACCGTCTTTATAAATCTTATTAATGAGCGAATTTGTAAATTTATCATTTCCGTCAACATATGCTGAAATAGTTATATCTATTTTATTTTGGAAATCTTTATCATAATAAGTAAAACCAAATTCATTTTCTGGCATAACATTTTCTAGGTTATCAAAATTGTCATAACCATGAGCTATAATATACTCACTACCTGCATCTACTGTCTGATAAATACCTTTATCTAGCAAATCTTCTGGAATAGTTAAAGCAGTTTGAAGATTGTTTGTGCTTTTTTCTTG
>CARFEX010000040.1 GCA_948971535.1 uncultured Eubacteriales bacterium
CCATTGTGTTCAAACAAATCATAGATTTTGTTAAAAGCATCTATTTCGTTGTTATTGATTTTAGTGATTTCATCTTCTTCGATTTTGATATTGTTTTTATCATTGTTTTCAAAGTATGAAAGTTGACCATTTGAACTTTCCATAAGTGCTTCCATAATTGTTAAAGGTGAGTGTATCTTAACATCCAAAAAACGTCTGAGATTATTAACAGTTTTGATTTTATAATTGCCATCAACTGTCACATTAGGAGAATTTTCAATAGCATTTTCAGCTAATAGAGAAGGTTTTATAACAGCATTTTCACCACAAGCATTTAGGATGATATTATTGATAAAGTTTTGTGATTGAATAAAAGCTTTATTGTATTTGTTAAATGTCTCATTTGAAAGATAACTATTTATTTTTCCAATACCTGCCCAAGAACTAGTAGTTTTTCTAAAAGTTTGGTCATATAAATCAAAACTATTTTTTGAAATAGGGCGATTTAATTTTTTGTAATAAGTGATAATTTCATCGATATTAGCATCATTTTTCTTGAGTTTGCCTTCATTCGCTAATTTAATTCTACTTTCGTCTTCTGAAAGAGTAACATATTCATTTGCTAGTTCAAATAAAGAAGTTAAGTTTTCATTATATTCTTTTGCAATTTCATTCAAGCTTTCAATGCCGTCACAAACTTTGCTTACTGCCAAAATTTCATTTTCGCTTTTTTCTTTAAAAGGCCAAATAAAGAGAGCAGGAGTAGTAAGTATAGCTTTTGAGAAATATAGGCTAGTGTCTTCTGGATTAGCTTTCTTTTTATTAAGCAAAGTTAATCGCTCCTGTAACTCTTTTTCCTTTTTTATAAGAGTCATGTGACCTGATTTCTTTGCACATTCGCTTAAAGTGCTTATTAGATTTCCAAAAATTTCAATATCTATCAATTTATTACTAAGACCAGCCAAAGCATAAGGCAAAAGTTCTGTAATAGTATTTGCGATACGAGCATTAGTAAATTGTTTTGAAGTAAGTGTTTTTATAAAATCTTCTTGAGCTTTTGAAGCAAGAGTGGTAGCCTTATCTTCGTCAGTGCTTTGTCCTATGAAAGAGAAAGCATTGTTCATGTCAAATTTTGCTACGTCTACAAAAGCTTTTGTTTTATCTTCATCAAGTCCAGCAGTGAGGGTGTTATAAGTCATAAGTGAGTTTGTATTTGTCTTTGTGATACTCAACTTTGCAAGACTTTCGATTTCGTTGTTAGTCATAAAATTAAGATAGTTAATAGAGCCATCTTCATTATAGATTTCTGAAATAATATCTTTTATATTTACTTTGTCTTCAAAAGCAAGTTGTTGAAGAGCATATTGGATAGCAGTTCTCTCTTTATTTTCCGAGTTTTCAATATAGCTATTAAAACTGCGAAATGGAGCATCAGTAAGACTTAAATTTATTTTGCTAAAATCATTGATATAGCCATTAAAGTTTTTCCATACATTATTTCTATCTAGAGTTAAGGTTGAAGTGAAAGTGTTAGGTTCCCTCGTTGACTTTTTAAGTAAAGTATCCTTGATTTTTGAAATAATTGACATTATAATCTCCTCTTTGTTAGCACTTTGTGCATTATATATATTATATATTAACACTCAAAGCATTAAAAGTCAATATCAAATTTAAAAAAATGGCTATTTTTGTAGATTGTCGTTTCATGTGATGCAAGAATTTAATATATGTGCAAAAAGTATTTGAAAAATTCTGTTTTTTTTGCTAAAATGATTGGGAATAAATGTTTTAGGAGATAAAATGGGACTTTTTGGTAATGAAAATAAATCACAAGTTAAAAAATTAAAAAAGATTGCTGACAAAGTTGTTGCTTTAGAAGAAAAATATAAAGATTATTCAAATGAGCAACTTAGAGCTTGTACTGACGAATTTAAAAATAGATACAAAACAGGTGAAAGCTTAAATGACCTTTTGCCAGAGGCATTTGCTGTTGTAAGAGAAAGTGCTAGCCGTGTGTTAAATATGAAACACTACTATGTTCAAATTATGGGTGGTATTGCACTGCATCAAGGTCGTATTGCAGAAATGGGAACAGGTGAAGGTAAAACTCTTGTTGAAACACTGCCAGCATACCTTAATGCTATAGCAGGTCAAGGTGTTCACATTGTTACAGTCAATGAATATCTTGCAAAGCGTGATGCTGAATGGATGGGTAAAGTCTACAAATTTCTTGGCATGAGTGTAGGAGTTACACTCAATGGGCAAAACGAGCAAGAAAAGAAAATTGCATATCAAGCTGATATCACTTATTGTACAAACAATGAACTTGGCTTTGATTATCTTCGTGACAACATGGCAGTAAGCAAAAATGGTCGTGTGCAACGTGGTCAAAACTTTGCAATCGTGGATGAAGTTGATAGTATTCTTATCGATGAAGCAAGAACCCCACTCATTATTAGTGGAAGAGGAAATAAGTCGAGCGATGATTATATAAATGCTCAAAAGTTTGTAAAAACTCTTAAAAAGGAACAAGATGTTGATATAGACGAGAAAACCAAACATCTTATGCTTACAGAAAGCGGAGTAGAAAAAGCCGAAAAATTCTATAAAATAGACAATCTTTCGGATGTTGAAAATATAGAACTTAACCACTATATCAACAATGCACTTCGAGCAAACTTTATTATGTTCCGTGACGAAAATTATATTGTCAAGGACGGAGAAGTTATAATTGTAGACGAGTTTACTGGTCGTGCTATGCCCGGTAGACGTTTTAATGCAGGACTTCATCAAGCGATAGAAGCGAAAGAAAAGGTTGAAATCAAGGATGAAAATCAGACACTTGCAACAATAACCTTTCAAAATTATTTCCGTCTTTACAAAAAACTTTCAGGTATGACAGGTACTGCAAAAACCGAAGAGGGTGAATTTAGAACAATTTACAATCTTGATGTAGTTACCATTCCTGCAAATAGAACAAAACAAAGAATTGATGAGCCAGATATTGTTTATGTAACCGAACAAGGCAAAATCAATGCTATAGTAGAAGAGATAAAAGAGTGTGCTCAAAAACAACAACCTGTGCTTGTTGGTACTATTACTATTGATAAATCAGAACTTATTTCAAAAGCTTTGAAACATGCAAAAATACCTCATACTGTCTTAAATGCAAAAAACCATGAACAGGAAAGTGAAATCGTAGCACAAGCAGGTAGAAAGGGTTCAGTAACCATAGCAACCAATATGGCAGGCCGTGGTACAGATATATTGCTTGGTGGAAACCCAGAATTTATGGCAACAAAGAGGATGAGAGCTGAGAACTTTACAGAAGAGGAAATTTCATATGCAACAGCTTTCAACTTTGTAGAGGATGAAAAACTCAATAAAGCCAGAGATAGATACAATGAACTTTATAAAGATTATAAAGTTATTACAGATAAAGAAAAGGAAGAGGTTAAAGCCTTAGGCGGACTGCATATAGTAGGCACTGAACGTCATGAATCACGTAGAATTGATAATCAGCTTCGTGGACGTGCAGGTCGTCAAGGAGACCCAGGTTCATCAGTATTTTTCCTATCCCTTGAAGATGATTTAATAAGAAGATTTGGTGGCGATAGAATGAAACGTATGGCTCAAATGTTCAAGCTTGATGATGATACACCAATTCAATTAAAAATGCTTTCTCGAGGCATAGAAAGTTCACAAAAAAAGATAGAGCTTCAAAATTTTGCACAACGAAAAACTGTTATTCGCTTTGATGACGTTATGAATAAGCAACGTGAAATAATTTATGAAGAGCGAAACAAAGTGCTAGACGGACTTCCTATTCATGACCAAATTTTAGCGATGCTTCCAGAACTTGTAAACAAAGTTGTGAGAGAGTGTGTGGATGATGAAAAACCTTCATTTGAGTGGAACCTTGAAAAAATAAATCAAACTCTTGAAAAAGGACTTTTTGAAAAGGGAAGTAATCTAGTAGACGAAAAGTTTGTTGAAGAATGTGACGTTGACGATATGATAGAAAAAGTTATGAATATAGTTAATCGTAGACTAGATGACCAGCAAAAACATTTTGAAGAAATAGGCTATCCTTTTGAAAATTTTGAAAGGTCAATACTTCTTAAAGTTGTAGATATGAACTGGATGGGGCATATCGAAGATATGCAGATTATGAAAAATGAAATATTTGCAAGAGGATTTGGTAATCAAGACCCAGTTCTTGCGTTTAAACAAGACGGCTTTGAAATGTTTGATAAAATGATAGATAAAATCAAAGAAATGACATGTTATTTACTGCTTAATGTAAAAGTTCAGCCAAAGCCTCAACAAGAAGAGGTGAAACAAGCATCATATAACGTAGTAGTAACAGGCAAAGAGTTGACACCAGAAGAGCGAGCAAAGCAGCGTAAAGAAAACAAGCCATTTGTTCAAAAAACTGTGATTAACAAGTCACCAAAAGTTGGACGCAATGATGCATGCCCATGCGGAAGCGGACTTAAATATAAAAACTGTTGTGGCAAAGAATAATTAAAAAAAAGCAGAGATTTTTCTCTGCCTTTTATTTTTTAAGCATATTCAATGAAAAAACAGCAAAATTTCACCTTTTTTGTTAAAATTATCGCTTTTTATTTTGAAAAGGTGATTTTTTATGATAAAATACAAATAAATATTGTTATAGGAGAGTTTATGCAAGGTTATCTTTATCCAGCATTATTTTACAAAGACAATGAAGAGAATTTATATAGAGTTTATTTTCCAGATATAGAACTTTCAACTGAAGGTGCAGTTATGGAAGAGGCTTTTTTGTATGCGAAAGAGTTTTTAAAAGCATATTTTGTTAAGGTTCAACAATATGATTTTGACTTCAATCTTCCATCTAGCTTTGAACAAGTCAAAGCGACAGCTCCAAAAGATTTTAATATTATGCTTATCTATGCAGAAGTTAATAAAAAAGACCTAAAAGATTAAAATAATTTGCAAAATCACCAATAAATTGTTGACAAGAAATTTTAGTTATGCTAATATATGACTAACACTTCCGTTTGGGGTGTTAGTTTTTTGTTAGGAGAATGAAAATGGCAGCACCAAAACGTAAAAACATAACTCTTGCTTGTACTGAATGTCAAGAGAGAAATTATGCTACATCAAAGAACTCAACTGCAAATCCAGAGAGAATAGAAATTACAAAATTCTGTGCTCGTTGCGGAAAGAGAACTGTTCACAAAGAAACAAAGTAAGTTATTTTTTATCGGGGGAATTATGGCAAAGAAAAACAAGGCAGTTAGCCAACCTTTGACAGAAGAAAAAGAGGTTCAGACTAATGAAGTCCCTGCAGTAGAAGAAGTTGCTAGTAAAAAAAGCGGCAAGAAAGCTTCTAAGAAAGAAGAAAAATTAAAAAACGATAAAAAACAAGACAAAAAGGGCAAAAACTCAAAGAAAAACAAGAAAAACAAATTTAGCATAAAGCAGAAGGCGAAGGAAACTACTTCAGAACTTAAAAAAGTTAAGTGGCCAACCTTTGGTCAAGTTGTTAAACGCACAGGTGTTGTTCTTGCAGTTGTTGTGATTTTTGCAGTTATACTTTTTGGATTTGATGCTTTATTTGGTTTCTTATTTGGATTAATGAAAGGTTAGGGGCAATAGTATGGATGAAAAAGAAATGAGTCAAGAGGTTGAAAAACAAGATAACGAAATTATCGCGAAGGAAAATCAAAACACAGGCACTAGTGGTCTAGAAGCTAGGTGGTATGTACTTCATACCTTTTCTGGATATGAAAATGTAGCCAAAGAGAATTTGGAAACAGTGGTTGATAAATTTAATCTTCATGATAGAATTTTTGATATCGTTATACCAATGGAAGACGTTGTAGAGGAAAAGAACGGAAAGAAAAAACTTGTTCAACGCAAAGCAATGCCTTGCTATATCCTTGTTAAAATGAAATATGCTGATGACCTTTGGCATAACGTAACAAGAACTCGTGGTATCACAGGTTTTGTAGGCCCAAAAGGACGTCCTCTTGCTTTGACTGAGGAAGAAGTAGTAAAACTTAGACTTGAAAAAATCAAAGTTGATGTAGATATCGTATCAAACGATACAATTGAAGTTGTAGATGGACCTCTCAATGGTATGGTTGGAAAAGTTGTTTCAGTAAACACAGAAACAAGCACACTTACTGCACTTGTCGAGATGTTTGGTCGTGAAACATCAGTTGAACTTGAATTTAGTCAAGTTAGAAAGGTTAATTCTTAATTTTAGCAGTGCAAATAAAAGCGCTGCTTTTTTTAATAATAATCAATGTGAAAATAGTAAAAATGACCGATTTTGTATAAAATAATAGCATAAAAACAAAAGATGACTATTGACAAAACAAAAATTTATGTTAAAATAGTGAATGTAGACGGATGTAAAATATGGAAAAATATGTTTACAACAATATGGAATTTAAAAATCTTTCTGAACTCAATAAATATAGAAAAAATAAGGAAAGAAATCAGGCTATCCGAGATAAATTAGAGGGCTTTTTTAATAAAGACGATGTAAAAATTATTGTTTGTTACAAAGATAATCTAGGTGTGGTAACAAGTTTTGAAAAAGAAGGTTATGTACAAGATAGTTATACAGTGTTTTATTTAGGTAAGCTCCCAGGACAAAAAGATACTTTCTTTGTTATAAATGACAATGATGAAACATCGCATATATACGGAAAAGGATTAAAGCTTTCAAAACATCGTACAGAGTTAGATATAAATAAGTTTTTGGAAACAGGTGAATTTGCTTGGAATATTCAATATAAGGAAAATTTAACTATTCCAGTTAGTTATCTAATTGAAAGAGCAAGAGAACTTGGTGCAGAAATTGTTGATAACAATGAAGCATACGATAGAGTGAACCTAAGTGAAATTAGAGGTAAAAGCGGAAGTGAATATATTGCAACAACTAGAACAAGTTATGATGAGGAAGAACATCAATAAATTTCAAGTGGAGGAAGAATGAAAGAAATAAATGTTAAACACATTGAACAATTATTGAATAGTTTAGGTAAAGTTGAAAAAACTATATATTCAGTTGAAGAAAATTGTGATGCATTTATTCTTAATTCCACTAAAGAGTTTGAAAAAGCAAGTAGAATATATCAAAATGAAAAAGAAGATTATTCGCTTGTTTGTGCAAAATATATAAGAAATGCAAATCAAAGTAAAATTAAAGATATAGTAATATTGCAAAACCTTACCAATGGGAAGCTAGAGGTGTTTGGTAGTGACGAATTTGATGAAATTGTTGGACTTAATTTAGAAGAATTTGCAAATTTTAATACTTTGGTTTGGGATGGCGATAAAAATAGAATTAAGTATCTAGACTAT
>CARFEX010000041.1:0-5696 GCA_948971535.1 uncultured Eubacteriales bacterium
AGGTTGTTGATATACTCATTTAATTTAAAATTGTCTTGATATTCTATGTAATCACAATTTATCATAAATTCTCCTAAAATAAAAAAGCACATAAACTACTCTAACTTCTTGTTAGGAATGTGTCTATGCACTTAATCTGTTCTCTATGGAATCTTATTTAGTTTTATTTTTTATTGGTTGCAGTCTGCATCATTGCTTGAAGTTTTCCATAGCAATCTTTAATTAAAATGATTGCATTCTTGTATTCTGCAGAATTTTTATTAACTTCTTTATTTACAAATACAAAAGTAAAATTTGAAAAGTCTATATTTTTGAAATAAACCACTAGTTCAAGTTTTTTGCACAACTGCTTTGTTGTTGACATGTTTTTTGCACCTAAAATTGCACCTAATGTTCCAAAAGCCCAATCACCTATCATTGCACCAGCAATTGAGTATTTTATTTTTGAATCAGAATCTTCAAGTATTTCTAACTCTGCTATGTCGGAGAAATTAAAAACTGGAGATATAACTTTTTCAATATTTGTTATGACTAATTCTTGAGTTTTGGCATTGTAATTTATATTATTATTCACACCACATGCCAAGATATTTGGGAAATCATTAGAAACAAACATTGTGCTTGATTGTTTCTTAAACTGCTTTTCAAATGCTGTCATAATGCAAGATATAGCAGTTGCTATTAAAAGAACTCCAGTAAAAATTCTCCAAAATGTTGACCGGATAAAAATCAAACAGACAATACCAGAAACCAAAAATAATACAGAACAAGCAATATTTTCTTTTTGTGTTTTTGATAAAACTTTTGTATTTACCCTTTTTGCCGATTTCTTTTTCATTTTTTCTAATGCCTTCATGTCTTTAGGGTTATTGATATCAAACTCTTTGCCCATCCTATTCTCCTTTTCTCTCAACAAATTTAATTTCAAGGTCAAAACCCATTGCATTAGCAATTGCTTCAATGTTGCCTATTTGTTGCAAACCGTTTATTATCATTCTTGAGTAGTTCTGTTTGGTTTTGCCAAGACTTTTTGCCAACTGCACATCTTTTGTTTTGGTTAATGCCTTAACTCTGGCAATCTCACCTATAATTTGTGAATTAACCTTATCACTTGCAGTAAACTTTTGATATTTTTTCTCTTCCATATTATTCTCCGATTTATGTTTCTGCAACAATATTAGCATATAATTTTTGACTTGTCAACGATTTTTTAATACTTTTATGAAAATTTTTACACAAAAAAAAGAAACTGGCAGTATTGGGCAAACACTACTAAGCCCTTTTTCCAATTTCTTTTCTTTGATTATATCACCAATTTTTGCTCATGTCAATATTTTATGACACAAAATTAAGTCAATTGATAATCTTTTAGCAATTTTTTATCACTATACTGGCAATCTTTTCAACTTTTATTGTCAATTCACCCTTTAAAATGAAAAATGTGCATTAGGGTTTCCTTGAATGCCCTTTTTGTTTTTTCTGCCTTTTTAAAAGTTTGCTTAGTGTATGGGCTCACCTTAATATGGTGGGTCGGCTTGTATATAGGGGATGGGGTGGCACTTCAAAAATAAGAACAAACCAAAGCAAAGAGACCAAACTACACCCCCACCCAGTCAATAAAAAAGTTATAAAAATATTAAAATTTTATTGAAAAGTATTAAAATATTGTTGACTTATATATAATATTATGTTATTATAATAGCAAGTTAGGGACATCATACACCTAACAAATATAATAAAAGGAGATAAAAAAAGTATGAAAAACACTACACAAGCCGAAACATCGGCACAAACAAAGACCCCAGCAACACAAAGCATTTTGAAATATGTTGCCTGGTGCAAGGAGCAAGGCAAAAGGCCACAAGACGCCCAAAGCTTGCAAGAGTATGGCATAAAAGACCAAAAAGGAAGTTTTGAACTTATGCCAAAGTTTAGCAATGTTAAAAGTTTTTATAACAAAGCAAACATAATACAGAATGGAGCAACTCTAACATTAAGAAGTTACAACACAAACATTTTAAATTTTAATATTATAACAAAGCAAATTACATGGTTATGTAATAAAGAATGGGCTTACACATTAACAACAAATAGACATATTAACGAATTTTTAAAACAGAACAACCAACCAGCATTAACCAAAAAAGAAATTTTAAAATTTGCGGGGGTGGCATAATATGAAAAAGTATTTTGATTTTGGTTGTATAGATTATTTTGACAAAGGCGAAGAAGTAAACAAAATAAAAGTTGAAGCCGAACTCAAGGGAGAAGATACAGACCGCCCAACATTTACAGCAAGTGGCACAATTTATAATAAATACAAAACCGAAACGGTTGCCGGTGGGCAATGCTTAGACACAATAAAAGAATATTTAAAAGATAACAACAAAGAATTTAATATACTTTTTAAAATGTGGCAAAAATACCATTTAAACGACATGCACCCAGAGTGTGAGCATCAAAGGGCTTTAAAATGGGACAAACAAGCCGGAGAAGAAATAAAAATATATAAATATACTTTAAATACTGATACAATAAGCCAACAAGACAAATTAAAACAAGATTTTTTAAAAGCTTTAGAAAATGGCGAAACAATAACAGCAACACCAGAACAACAAAAAATATTAAAATTAAACTACTTCTATGATTCACCAATTGAAGACATAGGAGAATTAAAAAAGTATTATAAATTTAAAGAGATAGAAACAAAACTCAAAGGATGGACAACACCAGAAGAACACCCAGCCGGAATATTAGGGAAAATTTGCCCAGTTTGTGGCTACAAATACGGTCATGGTTGGCAATATTTACCAATAGAACCCCAAGACCTTATAAAAATTAAAAACTTGTTAGGGGGTGGCAACAATGAATAAATACCAATTGGACAAACGAAAAGCACAGAATAAGGCGGCAGAGTGGCAACACAAAGCCGCCGACACTTGCCAAAGTTACGGCGAACTCTTGGAAGCTAGCAACTATTTTTATAAGTTGGGCAAAAAATACGGTTTAATTAAAGAATTTAGAGAGAATGGCATTATTTAAGAGGTGGCGCAATGTTTAAGTATTTAATAATGTTATTTGTGGCACTTGGTGAATTTACAAAACAAATCAACAAAAAATTTAAGTAAAAAGAGAGTTAAAGCTCTCTTTTTTTTAGTGTTAAATATAACCCACTACCCCAGACATAAGCATCACTATAAAATCAAGCATTTAAAAAGTTGCTTTGTTATCTTTTTCTTCCCATACATTAACAAATCTTTTTCGGCATTTCCACACATAAAAATCTTTTTTTATTCAATCTTTTTCTAATATTTATATATTATTACATATCTTTTTCACAAAAAAAGTAGGGTTAAATCTTTTTCCCTACTCTTTCTATATCTTTATCACCTTGTGTGGCTCATTCTTTTGGGGTTTAGAGAGTTATTTCATATATCCTTGAAGAATTTACCACAAAAATCTTTTTCGTGCATTCTAGGTGCCAAAAAATCAATATTTTCGCAAATCTTTTTCCAAAGTTTGAGAAATGCTCAAATTATTCATCCAAATCTAAATCTCTTGGCACTTGATAAACACCATCATAATTCTCAACCAAAACAATATTATCTCCGTCATCTGAAAGCTTATCAAGTTCTTCTGGTGTCTTTAATGCACCAAGCAAACTAGGAACTTCAAGTGTAACCTTGTGTTCATTAGTCCAACCATCATTAGAGTTCAGCAAAGCAAACATTGACCCAGACACATTTTCATTAGTCCCCAACCTTTGCTCATGATACTTTAATATTTCAGTTCTAGCCCTTTTTAGTAAATCTATTTTGTAATCTTTTTCGGTTCTAGCCATATTTCTCTCTTCAAATATACTATTACCATAAATACTTAGTAATAATTTAGTAGTATTATCATTAGTATTATCTAAATTTACTAATTTATTTCTACTATTAGGCAAAGTTGTCTGTTTGTTGCTATTATAACCTTTACTATAAGTATTATTACCAGTAGTATCATATACTTGATTATTACTAAATTGTTTAGTATTAAGATAATTATATAAAGTAGATTTTTCAACACCCAAAGCTTGAGCAAGTCCATATAGTGTGGGAACATTTTTATAGTTGCAACCTACAATTTTGGTCTCTTTTACATAGTCTCCATTACTATCTTTTATTGGGTTGTCATTTTCATCAAGTTTATTAACTCTATCATACACTGGTTCTGTTAAGCTTATAAAATATTCAATAATACTATTATATATATATTCTAAAGGCATATCATTGATGCTAAAGTATGGTCTTGTAAGACTTTTAATGATGTCTTTTGGCATTGGTGCAGAGATATTTCTATTGGCACATGCATAATAATTTTTTAAGGTTATTCCCCTACCTTTGCCAGTGTTTTCGGTTACCAAGTTTCCATACTTATCATATTTTGCCAATTCTCCATCACTCCCGGTAGGAACAAGGTCTTTGCCATCTCCGGCATATCCACCGTTATGCTTTGTAACACCGTTTCTGGTCTTTTTCTCTAATTCTGCATCTTTTTTACTATTACTACTATCAAATACTAAATTATTAGTATTATTGTTTATACTTGTTTGCTTCTTTGGTCTTGCCATGATTCACCTCTCAATCTTTCCATATAATCTAGTTTCTCGAGAACACTCTTGCACAAAGCAGTTGATTCAGCACGTAATCTTCTCTCCATGTTTAATTCATACCTTAAAGAAGATATTTCATTGTTATAACCTTGCTCCAAAGTTATTCTCTCTTGTGCATTCTTTAATTGCTGATTTTTTAGGTCATTTACAATATTAGCATAATTATTTAATACTATATTTTTATTATTAAGCATTTCACACGCTTTGTCAGCTTGTAGTGTGTTGTCAGTCTTACAAACAATTTCATCTGTAATTTTGCCAACACCATAAGAGACCAGTGTGCCAACTCTATAATACTTCTTGCTGTTATCCATAGTTTTTCTCCTTATTCTTTATCCCATAATAATTTGTCCTGTCTAAAATCTTTGCCCATAATTTCTTTAAGACTTGATTTCATAAACACTCCAACATTTGCATCATCACATTGCTTTACAATACTATCTATCCACTCTTTCTTGGGAATTATTTTACCCTTTCTATTGCCAGTTTCAGCACCAATAATTACTTGTTTAATGTTATTATAATTATTCTTAAAATCAATTTTAATTGGTTCTAAAATAGGTTCTATACTCCAAAAATTAAAATTACAATAATCAGTTGCAGATAGTTCTTTCTGTCTAGTTATTGACCGACCAAAAAATAAGTTATCTTTATATTCAAAAGTATCACTATAAAAGAATCTGTAAGGAAGTCCTTTTGCTTTTGTTAAAAAAATGTAGTTGTGTTGTGGATATTGATTTAATACACCTAAGACCAATTCTATCCAAGATTCTTCCCACCAACAAATATCACTCATGCTGTTCATAAATACTGATTTTGGCTTTTTAGATTTAAGTTGTGTAAGTCTTTCTAAAAACAACTTAGGTTCGCACCAATTTTCTATAAAATGAAATCTATCGTTTAATTTTCTAGCATAACAATATTCGCAGCCATTTTTACACCCTACAACGGGGTTTATAGTGCAATCACACCAATCAATTTTTGTCTTTTTCATACGCTCTCCCAAAATTTTAGACTTTTCTTTTTCCCTGTAATTTCAAAC
>CARFEX010000041.1:5706-7332 GCA_948971535.1 uncultured Eubacteriales bacterium
TGTTCTTACTTGACCTACAATCTAAAATCATATTACATAATAGTGAATGTAGATTATTTAATACTTTATTGCTATCTATGACTTCAATCTTAAAATCTATATTGCGATTTTCTAATCTGTAGTAAGATGCAGATTCTGGTGTGGTCGGTTTAAAATCAATGACGCATTCTCTATCTTCATCACTTCCAAAAAAATATTTGCTCATACACCCTCCAAAAGTTCAGGATTATCAAACACATTGCCTATGATTTCAATTTCTTTTAATTTAATGCCATTTATTTTAAAGTTAAAATCTAAATATCTATACATTTTTACATCACAATTATTTACTTGTAATTGAAATGCTTGATTTTTAAAAACTACCAACTCTACAAAGGTGAATTCATTATCATATTCAACATTTTGAAGAACTCTCTTTTCTGTATAGGTTGCTTTCACAATGTCTCCCACAAAAATCTCCTTACCATTCTTGTCTTTAAGTCCAGAAAATTGTCCTATTGTATTCAAATCAACATCTATACCAGAAACTCCATCTGTATTTGTCATCTCTACAATTGGAGTGTAGCTCGGATATTCAAGTAACTTTGAGACTAAACCATAAACCCAATCACCATTTTTATAATCAGTTCTATATTCTCTGTTTGGGTCTCTGTTTATTGCTTTTGCTCTAAAAAGAATTTTACTATCCATTGCTTTGCTCCTTTTGTTTTACAATACTAAATTGCCAAATATCTTCAATCTTTAACATTGTTTTCTTTAGTTCATTATTTTTATCTCTTATTAGTATTGATATAAAGTTCCAACCACTATCACTAATGTCATCTCCGACTTCTTGCATATTACAAAAGTCAAGTTGCACCACATTGTCAAATTCAAGAGTCTCATCTGGTAGTTTATTTTTCTTTGTTACTAAAACCAACTTATTCATCATTCTTCTCCTTATTAAATAATTTTTCAAAATCTTCTTCGTGGGTGTCATAATACTTTCTAATAACTTGATTAACCAAATTATAAGTATCTGAAAATGAACTGACTGCAGATAAATAAAATTTACCTTTATCCCCAAATATATATGGTTCCATAATGTCCCAGATTAAATCATAGACTTCACTTCTCTTATAATAGTTTGGGTCTTTTGCAAAACTATCCCACATTTCAGCTCTGTCAGATAGATAAAACTTATTAAAGAAATTACAATTATTCATCTTATCTATCTTTTTATAAATTCTTTTAAAATTTTTAATTCTTTGCCATTCAGTCAATGGATAATCTTGGTCGCAAGAGTTTTGAAAATATATTACTTTATCAAATAACTCAAGTAACGGTTTGTTCGTTTCCCATTCGGATAAACCACAAATAAGACATCCGATTTCATCAACATACGAAAACTCGTAAGTTAAACATTGTATGACCCACAATTCAGTCCATTTTCTAAATTTTTCATAATTTTCGCGATTCTTTATATTGTATCCAAAGTTAAAAAATGGTGAAAAAACATATGAATCATCAATGATTTTGCTTTGATATTTTTTATCTCCAATAATATCAGTAAATTTGTTAATAAACTCAAACACATCCTTTTTCCTTATTTGCTTAAAAGCTACACTTGCACTATAACTCATTTTT
>CARFEX010000042.1 GCA_948971535.1 uncultured Eubacteriales bacterium
AAAAATTTTCAAAATTAGTTAAAAATTTACAAAATTTTATATTTTAAAAGAGGTTTTATACTATATTTCAACAATAAACTAATAAGATCAACTAAAAATACGCATGTGACTTTTGTAAAAATTTTCAAAAATAAATGATAGGTTTTTATAAAAAACATTAGCTATTTTATTTATTCTTAAAATATAAAAAAGAGCCTATTTTTATAGACTCTTCTTGGTAAATATTAAAATTTAACAATTAACAATATAACTTACCTATCAACCAATCTAACATTCTTACTGGCAAAATTTTATAAAGAAAGACAAGCAGTTTTAATGAACCCACACTAATTCTAGGCTGAGGTTTGCCTTTGCGGGCAAGTTTTACAATAACTTTTGCAACTTTATCAGCGCTCATGCCACCACGTTCATATTTTTCAAACTTAGCTATCGATTTATTCACTTTGTTATCTTCGCTTTGATTTTTAATTCTTGCATCAGTAAAATTTGTTTTTACATCACCTGGCAAAACTGCACTTACATATACATTGTATGGTTTAAGTTCACCCCTTGCAGTCCTTGACAAAACTTCAATTCCCGCTTTGGCAGAGCTATAACAACTTTGATATGGTAAAGGAAATAGCGCTGATAGTGAAGAAACATTTATTATCTTTCCATATCGTTGTTTTTTCATAATTTTACCTACCAATGCAATATTGACAGCAACAGAAGTTAAATCAGTAGAAAACATGTTTTGTATAGCCTTAGTATCAGCATCAACAATTTCTCCGCATAATCCAAACCCAGCATTATTGACAAAGACGTCTATATGTCCTTCAATATTATTTATTTCATTTATAATTTTTTCCATTTTATCAGCATCATTTACATCAGCAATATAAGAAGTTATCCCATCTTCATTACTTTCACTGCGAGAAATATTATAAACTTTATAACCACTATTTAGAAATCTTTTTGCCGTTGCAAGTCCTATTCCACTACTTGCACCTGTAATAATAACAACTTTATCCATATCAGCTCCTTAAAATAATTATCTTGATTATAACATATTCTTATATAATTTCAAACTATTTTAATTTTCTAACAGTATATCGTTCTTATAAAAATAAAGCTCTGAACTTCTATCCTCTCTAACAATTTATCACATTATCAGTTTGACAATAATCATTTAAAAAAATATAATTTAAATATGAGAAGATTTTTTGGAGAAAAGAAAGATAATAAAATTATTTTGCGCGAAAGTGAACTTCAACATGTGCAAAAAGTTTTACGCATGAAAGAAGGCGATAACCTAATTGCTTTTTGCAATGATGAATATGAATATATTTGCATAATTGAACATATGGACAAAAAAGAATGTCTTTTCAAAATCGAAAGTAAAAAGGTCTGCGAGGCACTTCCAAAAGTTGACATCACTCTTTTTCAAGCGTTACCAAAAAAAGAATATTTTGACTCTATAATAGCAAAGTCAATAGAAATTGGCGTTAATCATATTCAACCTTTTACATCTGCATTTACCGCCGTTAAAGAACTGAAAATGGAAAGAATAAATCAGCAAGTTATTACCGCTTGCAAGCAATGTGAAAGGACAAAACTTGTTGAAGTAAAGCCAATGATAAAATTTAAAGAAATGTTAAAATTGCTTAAGAACTTTGAAGTTATTATCTTTGCAAATGAGGGAGAAGAAAAAATTAAATTCTCACCAAATATGGTTGCTGGCAAAAGAAAAATTGCCGTTATTATTGGTGCAGAGGCAGGATTTAGCGAAGATGAGAGAAAACAAATTATAGAGCATGGTGCAACTTCTATCACACTTGGCAAAAGAATTTTACGAAATGACACAGCCTGCGTATCAGTACTTACCCTCGTTTCGATTTTTTCTGATAATTAATTGGCAGTAAAATATCTTTATAATAATAACTCCATTATTCATATTTTCTTTACGTTAAATTAAAAAAAACAACCTATACATAGGTTGTTATTTTGTATTTTTTAAGAAATTTGTATATTTTGGATACTGATTATCTCCAAATATTTTTGCTAGTTCTTCAATCTTTGCTTTCGTTTGCTTATCTAAATTTCTTGGCACTTCAGCCTTGATAGTTACAAGCATATCACCATAGTCATTGCGGTTTAAGATTTTTACACCTTTATTTTTAAGACGCATAACTGTTCCACTAGCGGTAAGTTCTGGAATTGTTAAAGTATAGTTCCCTTTTAGTGTTGGGATATCTACTTTACCACCAAGGAGTGTAGTTGTGAATGGAACATATAAGTCTAAATATATATCATCACCCTTTCTAACCAAAACTTTGTGAGGTATGACTTTCATTCTGATATTAAGGTCACCATTTATCCCCTCACGTAAAGGAGCATTCCCCTCTCCTCTCATGCGAAGTGTTTGCCCGTCATCAATACCTGCTGGAACTTTTACTTTTATGGTTTTATTTATCCTCTTATAGCCCTTACCGTTACAGTCTGAACATTTTTCTTTTATAATCTTACCTGTTGCATTGCATTTTGGACAACCTGCCTCACGAATTGTAGTCCCAAACATAGTATTTTGTTGGAAACGGACACGCCCTGTTCCACGGCACTCACTGCAGGTTGTGAACTCACGACCATTTTTAGCGCCTGTACCTGAACAAGAATTACATTTTTCTATTTTCCCAACTGTTATATTTTTTTCACAACCAAAGGCAGACTCTTCAAAAGATAGACTCATTTCTAAATTGATATCTTCACCACGTTCTTGAACACGCCCAGAAGCTCCACCTCCGCCGAACGCAGAAAAGATATCAGAGAAGATGTCTGAAAATCCTCCGCCTCCACCACCAAAGAAGTCAGAGAAACCGCCACCTTGCCCGCCAAAAGGATTGCCTTCTGCTGAGCCAAACTGGTCATAGTTAGCTCTCTTCTTTGGGTCACCTAGAACTTCATAGGCTTCATTGATTTCCTTAAACTTATTTGCAGCCTCTTCGGTTTTATTTAAGTCTGGGTGATACTTTTTAGCAAGCCTGCGATATGCTGACTTAATTTCGTCTTCACTCGCACCTTTTTCCACACCCAAAATTTGATAATAATCTTTATTTGCCATATTCCCTTTTCCTATAACTTTTCTTTTAAAGAAAAGCAAATGTAGAAAGATAATTCTTGCGATTTTTAGTATAAAAACCACTAAAATCTCAATAAAATTTTCTTTTTATTTTAAATTTTATCTATTTAATTTTTTTATGATTGATCTATCGCCAAAGATACGCTCACAAAGTTTTGCAAATTGAAGTTTGCTAAAACTTGGAGTTTGTGCCGCACTTCCCACACAATCTAATATGAAATGTGGTTGAAATCTATGGTCAAAGAACTGATAACCTATTGCAAGAACACAGGCGTCATAGTCAGTTCCAACAATATAAACCTCAGTATCGGAAGAATCAAAGATTTTTCTTCCTAACTTAAACTGGCCACCCATGAACATTCTATCTTTTAGACCATAGGTTTCTTTTTCTAGAATATTAGCATTTTCAGGGAGAGAAACAGCAAGCTCACTCAAACCACTTCTTTTCATTTTATTCCAGTCAATATATCTGCAGTACTGACTTTCAGGATGGTTGATAAACTTAGTTGCTATAATCTCGTCAAAGTTCCCTCCCCATGCTAATTTTTCAATTTTGTCTATTAAGTGTTTATTATTGTTGTTGATAAATCCTTTTTGCATATCAACAATTATTAAAATCTTCATGTTACTCCACATCTACTACTGTGTCATCATTTGAGCCGTTTGGATTTGTTCCATTTGGGTCAGTTCCGTTTGGATTTGCTCCTTGATACATCTTTGATACAATTCCGTTTGAAACTTGAGTAAGTTCATCAATAGCTTTCTTGATAACTTCGATATCTTCACTTTCAAAGTCTTTCTTAGCTTTTTCAATAGCTTCTTCAAGTTTTTTCTTATCGTCTTCAGCAAGTTTGTCACCATTGTCTTTAAGCATTTTTTCAAGACCATAAACCATATTGTCAGCTTGATTTTTAGTTTCAACAAATTCCTTTCTCTTTTTGTCTTCTTCAGCATGAGCTTCTGCTTCTTTGATAGCTTTTTCAATATCTTCTTCTTTAAGATTTGATGATGCTGTGATAGTAATATTTTGTTCTTTGTTAGTTCCAAGGTCTTTAGCAGAAACTTTTACAATTCCGTTTGCATCGATATCGAAAGTAACTTCGATTTGAGGAACCCCTCTTGGTGCTGGTGGAATATCTGAAAGTTGGAATCTGCCAAGAGTTTTGTTTTGAGCAGCGAATTCACGTTCACCTTGAAGAACATGGATATCTACCCCTGGTTGATTGTCAACAGCAGTTGAGAAAACTTGAGATTTCTTTGTTGGAATAGTTGTATTTCTTTCAATAAGCTTTGTAAATACTCCGCCCAAAGTTTCAATACCAAGAGAAAGTGGAGTTACGTCAAGAAGAAGAACATCTTTAACTTCTCCTCCTAATACACCAGCTTGAATAGCTGCACCAACAGCTACACATTCATCTGGGTTTACACCTTTATAAGGTTCTTTTCCAGTGAAAGCCTTAACAGCTTCTTGTACAGCAGGGATACGAGTTGAACCACCAACCATAACCACTTTGTCAATTTGAGATTTTGAAAGTTTTGCATCAGCAAGTGCTCTTTCTGTGCAAGAAATAGTTTCCTTTACAAGGTCTTCAGTAATAGCATCGAATTTTGCACGAGTAAGTTCATATTCCATGTGTTTAGGGCCAGTTGCATCAGCTGAGATGAATGGCAGTGAAATTGAAGTTTTTGGTGTTGCAGAAAGGTCAATCTTAGCTTTTTCTGCTGCTTCTTTAAGTCTTTGCATAGCAAGTTTATCACTGCTTAAATCTATACTATTTGTCTTTTTAAATTCTTCTACAAGAAGGTCGATAATTCTGTTATCAAAATCATCTCCACCTAGACGAGTATTTCCGTTTGTTGAAAGCACTTCGAATACACCATCCCCAATTTCAAGTATTGAAACGTCAAAAGTACCGCCACCAAGGTCATAAACCAAGATTTTTTGGTTAGAGTTTTCACCCTTATCAAGTCCATAAGCAAGAGCTGCTGCTGTAGGCTCATTTATAATACGAAGCACTTCTAGTCCAGCAATCTTTCCTGCATCCTTTGTAGCTTGACGTTGGGAGTCATTAAAGTAAGCAGGCACAGTGATAACCGCTTGAGTTACAGTTCCGCCAAGATAACTTTCTGCATCCGCTTTAAGTTTTGAAAGCACCATTGCAGAAATTTCTTGTGGAGTATAGTCCTTACCATAAAGCTTTGCTTTGTAGTTTGTACCCATTTCACGTTTGATAGATTGAATAGTGTTGTCAGCGTTTACTATAGCTTGACGCTTTGCAACTTTACCAACAAGTCTTTCCCCTTCTTTAGTGTAAGCAACAACTGATGGAGTTGTGCGGTCGCCTTCTGCATTTGCAATAACGGTTGGTTTGCCACCTTCCATAACTGCTACACATGAGTTTGTAGTTCCTAAGTCAATACCGATAATTTTTGCCATTTTATTAATCCTCCTTTTTATTTACAATGACTTTTGAATATCTTATAACTTTATCATTAAATTTATAGCCAGCTTGGTATTCATCCAAGATAACATCATTTTCCTTTTCTTCATCTTTCATAACAGCTATAACATTATGAAGATGAGGATTGTATTTTTCTCCAATAGAAGAGATTTTTTCAACTCCTAGAGAAGTTAAGGCTTCCATAATTTTCTTTTCAATCATTTCCACCCCTTGAAGTGAACTTTCATCACTAATCATTTTTTTTGCCTCTTTGAAAGTATCAAGACAAGGCAAGAATACCTCAATCACCGAAGTTTGCCCATTAATACGAGAAGTTTTAACTTCATCGAGCGCTCTCCGTCTAAAATTTTCAAAGTCAGCCTGAATTTGTCTTGCTAGATTAAGGTATTCTTCCTCCTTGCTACCAGCACAATGGCAACTTTTATTGCAGTCACACTCGTCATCACATTCACAATTTTCACCGCATCCACAACAAGCTTCGTTGCTTTCACAGTGGCAATCGCCTTCACAATGACATTCATCACCGCACTTGCAATCTTCACCGCAATGACAATTATGTTTTCTTTCTTGCCCATTTTCTCCGCAATGACAATTTTCACTGCATTTATGTTCGCTGTCACAAGTGCAGTTTTCACCACATGTGCATTCATTATTGCAAGAACATTTTTTGTCTTCTTTTTCCTTATTAATCTCTGCCAATTTCTTCATCTCCTTTTACTTCTTTTAGTCCGTCTACAACTACTTTTAAAGCAGATGCAATCGCTCCATAATTCATTCTTTGAGGACCAATAACTCCAATAGAAGCAAGTTGTTGTCCATGCACGGTAATTGGAGCTCTAACTATTGAACAATTATTTCCGCTTTCCTCTTCGGCAACGGTAACCTCAATTTCCCCGCTGTTTTTTTCTAACTTTAACACGTCCTCAAGCTGTTTTTCGTCATCGAGTAAGTTTAAAACTTTGCGTGCATCTTCAACATTGCCTTTATTGTCAAGTAGTCTAGCCGCACCCTCACGTCTGACGTCTAAGAGTTTTTGGTTGTTAAGTTTTTTTAGTCCTCCGACCAAGGTGTCAACTAGTTTTTGGAAAGCAGAAATTTCGCCTTTCATACCTTCTTTAAATTGACCAATGTTGTCAATCATAAATCCAACTGTTTCACCTTTAAAGTTTTTGGTGAGATAATCTGACGCATCTTGGCACTCTTGCATTGTCGCACTAACTTCAAGCGTGTCGGTAATGTAACCTGCCATAGTTCCAATAAGCACCATAACTTTACTTTCTAGAAGAGGTATAAGTTTAAATTCCTGCAAAATCAGTTCGTTATAACCATTCATCATTACAACTGTTGGATAATTTGTCGCCTGACTTACAATCTTTGCTATACCAGAAATTATATCATTCAAGCTCTTAGTCCTTGACGAAATAAGTTCTCTCACATCTTCAAGTTGTCCATTTGTTGCACTCACCCCTTGCAAAAGGTTTTCAACGTAAAACCTATAACCTTGAGGTGTAGGCACTCTGCCTCCCGATGTATGAAGCTGTTTCAAAAAACCCATAGCTTCCAAGGTGTTAAGCTCGTTGCGCAAGGTCGCTGTCGAACATGACAAGCTAGCAACATCCTTAATTCCTCCGCTTGTAATGGGCGAACAATCTTTGATATATTCTTCAACCGCCATGCAAAGAATTTGCTTTTTTCTTTCAGATAAATCCATATCTTCACCTTTAAAATTCGACTTTGTTAGCACTCTC
>CARFEX010000043.1 GCA_948971535.1 uncultured Eubacteriales bacterium
CAAAGATTTAGGTGGAATTATAGGTAACTGTAAAAATTATGACGTTTCAAACTGTCAAAATTTTGGTGGAGTTGTAGGCTCAGCAGAATATGTGGGCGGAATAATAGGTAGGTCATTATCAAATGCAATAAGCCATGTACAAAACTATGGTCAGGTCAATGGCTTTTCATATTGTGGTGGAGTAATAGGTGAAATTGATGGAGGTGGTTCTATCACAAATGCAACAAATTACGGAAAAGTTATTTCAGACAGTTTTGATGTAGGTGGAGTAATAGGAAGAATAACCTTACAATCTGAAACAGTAGCATCACATCTTATAAATGAGGGAGATGTAGAAGGTAGAAATTCAGTAGGTGGAATATTGGGTGCTTTAGGTTATAAAAGCAAACTTTTAAACAGCTATGCGAAATGTAATATAAATGCAAAAGGTGATATATCTCATACAGGTGCTATTGTAGGCTTTACTACGAATACAACAGAAATAGAAAATTGCTTCTTTGTAGGAACAGCAAGCGGAATAGGAGTAAATCCAATACGAGGTACAAGTACTTCATGGGCACCAACAGTTCTAGTAAAAAATGTATATTCAGTGATTACAGGTAGTGTAAGTCCAGCAAAAACATATTCGCAAGGTGAATTCGCATCATACCAATTAGCGGGTAGTATTAATGATGGTAACCCAGTTATGAAAGAGCTATTTAATGTATTTGAGCCAAATGGAACTGCAGTAATAAGTTATTTCACTTCTAATGGTTTCGTAAAATTTAATTAATATATAAAAAAATAAAAGATAGGTTAACAGCCTATCTTTTTTATAATATTATATATTTGTATAGTTTAAAGAATATAAAAAGACATGAAAATCCTTTCATATCTTTTACACTATTTTGCTTCTTTAATTGATTCAATCATCTTAGCATAACGAGCTTTCTTTCTGTTAGCGCTATTAACGTGGATAACGTTATCTTTAGCTGCACTATCCATCAAAGATACAACTTCTCTATACATTTCTTCTGCAACAGCGAGGTCTTTGTTATTAACTGCTGATTTGAATTTTTTTGCATATGTAGAAATGCGAGATTTGATTGCTTTATTTTGAGCAGTTTTCTTTTCAATGATAAGTACTCTTTTCTTTGCTGATTTAATGTTTGGCATATCTATCTCCTTTAAAATTATCTATTTGAGTATAGCACAAACATTGAAATAAGGCAAGTAAAATAAATAAATTTTTTTAAATTTAACATAATATTTCTATGTTTGACTTAATTGATGAAAGCGGAAAGGATTTAGAAAGATTTGGTTATACGGTAAAACAGATAGGTTTTGCCGATATTTCAGTTGCATTTTTAGAGGTTGAAAATGTTGAAAAGGAAAAAGAATTATTACTTCCACAAGGTAGTTATTATATCATCAATTCTCCAAACCTATATGACTATGATGAAAGTGTAAAAGAAAGAACGGTATTTTTATTGCAAGATAGACTAAAAACACTTCTCGAAAACCAAAAAGTTGATGTTAATGACAAGCTTTTAATAGTCGGACTAGGTAATCCAGATATAGACGCAGATAGCCTAGGAAAGTATGTGATTGATGATGTTTATATAGATGCTCTTAATGAGAATAATAAATTGTACAAATTCTGTCCTAATATATATTTTTCCACAGGAATAAAAACCTTTGATATGGTAGCAATTCTAGTGCAGGGGCTTGAAATACAAAGTGTAATAGTTGTGGATGCACTAGCAACATCAAGCATTGAAAGATTAGGGCGAAGTATTCAATTGTCCTCTGCAGGAATGACACCAGGAAGTGGTGTAAATAAACTTGGAAATAGAATTAGTCATTCTTCAATCGGTGTGCCATGTATTTCAATCGGTGTGCCATTTATGTTGTATTCTAGTTCATTAAATTTAGCTCATGAAGCTAAAAAAGAAGAAATATTACTGACCCCAAAAGATGTAAGTCAAAACGTTAAATATATGGCATCTCTAATAGCCTCAGCTCTCAATAATTTAATGCCATAATAAAAAGAGAAAAAATAAAGGAGGAAGAATGAACGGTTTATATTTATTGATACCAACTTTCTTTATCTTGCTATTAACAATGCCAGTATTTATCGAAGTAAAGGGAACTTTAAATGTACTAAATATGTCAGGAGTTCTTTCAGTCTTTGTTTTTAAAAAGAAAATACAACACATCTGTTATCAAATAAAAGGTAAAACATTTATTTTGCAAGATGAAGGAGGGACAAATGAAAAAGAGGTAGCATTTGATAGTCAAGAAGTGATATTGTATGAAGAATTTGTAAAGCAAATAAAAAATAAAACTCGCCTAAAAGAACTTTTTGTTTTTTATAATATAGGTCTTTCCGATGCCTTTCTTTCAGCAATGGTTTCAGGCACAATTAATATTGCTTTACTTATATTTTTTACCTCAATTAAAAATAAAAAACCAACGGCATCTTTGGGTGTATACGATACCGTTTCCTATAATAAAGAGGTGTTTGAAATCTCAGTGAAAGGCAAAGTTTCTATTTCTTTATTTGATGTTGTATATTCTTTTGTAAATTCGGTTATTCTAAGTAAGAAACGAGCAAACAACAAAATATAGTACTAGTATGCAAAGCATAACTACAATAAGGAGTGTATATGAAAATTTATAAAAACAGTGAAAGTATAAATGAACTTATCGATGGTGCAATGGATAAAATCAAAACTATTGTGGACTCAAGCACAATTATTGGAGAAAAAGTTGAGTCTATAGATGGCACAGTAATCATACCAATCTCAAAAGTAACTGTGGGTTATGTTGTAGGAGGAGGCGAGTATGCAGACCTTTCTTCAAGACGTGTCGCAAACCACTTCCCTATGGCTGGTGGCTCGTCAGGTGGTATGAGTGTAACACCTGTTGGTTTTTTGATAGAAAAAGAAGGGGAAGTTAAGTTTATCAACGTAGAAAACAAGTCGCTTTATCAAACAGTTCTCAATATGTTTAATGCACTTCTTGCAAAAGTAGAAGAAAAGAGTGCTAGTGAGGCTAATGATGAAGAAGTATAAATTAAGCCATTTTATCAGTCTTGTTTTTGCTTTGGTGTTTTTGGCAACGGCTATCGCAGGTAGCGTTATGCTAGCAAGTACTCCAGCTAAAAATAGTTCACTCAATGCTTCAGCAGAAGTATATTCCTCAGCAAAAGCTATGACTGTTATGGAGGCAGGAAGTAAGAGGGTTCTTTATAGTAAAAACAACCAACAAAAATTACCAATGGCAAGCACCACTAAAATTATGACTGCTATAACAGCAATCGAAAATGCAAAAGACTTTGATACTAGATTTGAAATATCACCAAAAGCAGTAGGTGTATCAGGAACAAGTATCTATTTGCGAAAGGGTGAAACATTATCACTAAGAGAACTTTTGTATGGGCTTATGCTTGTTTCAGGCAATGATGCAAGTGTAGCAATAGGAGAACATGTAGGTGGCAATGTTAAAAATTTTATTGACCTTATGAATAAAACTGCATTAAAAATAGGTGCAAAAAACTCTCACTTTGATAACACTCATGGGCTTGATTCACCAACTCATTATACTACAGCTTACGACTTAGCGCTCATTACAAGTTATGCACTTGCAAATCCAATATTTAAAGAGATTGTTTCAACTAAAAATATCAGAATAGAAAGTGGAGAAGGTAAAACAAGATATCTTAAAAATAAAAATAGATTGCTCAATAGCTTTACAGGTTGTAACGGTGTTAAAACAGGTTTTACTGATGATGCAGGTAGATGTTTGGTTTCTTCTGCTGAGCGAAACGGAATGACTCTTGTTAGCGTAGTACTAAATTGTGGGCCTATGTTTGAAGAATGTTCAAGCCTTATGGAAAGAGGTTTTTCAGAATATAAACTTTTTGATTTAGCTTATGATTATCAATTACCAAAAACAATAAAAGTGGAAAATGGACGTGAAGAAGAAGTTGAAATTTATACAAAAGGGCATTACTTTTACCCGCTCCGTGATGATGAATTAAATAAGATAAATTATAAATACAATCTTACTTCTAGTATTGAAGCTCCATTAAAAGCAGATACAGAAATAGGAGAAGTTGAAATTTATATTGATAAAGACTTGCATTTTTCTGAAAAAATCTTTACAATGAAAGGAGTAAGGGGAAATACTATTTGGCATAAACTCAAAGATATGTTGTCAAATTGGTAAGTAATTCAAATGAGATTAAACAAGTTTTTATCAAATTCAGGGGTGGCATCAAGACGTAAAAGTGATGACCTCATTTCTCAGGGAAAAGTTCGAGTGAACGGAAAAACAGTAACCGAATTTGGAACTATAATAAATGAAAAAAAAGACAAAGTAGAAGTTGAAGGAAAGGCGGTTTGCCTTCCTTCTTCATTTGTATATATCAAACTTAATAAGCCAAAAGGTTATGCATGTACTGCAAACGATGAAAAGGGCAGAAAAACTATTTATGAGCTTGTTAAGTGTGAAGAACGTCTTTTTTCAGTAGGCAGACTAGATTATGATACTGAAGGCTTGATAATATTAACTAATGATGGCGACTTTGCTAATAAAATTGCACATCCAAAATATGCAATAGAAAAAGAATATAAAGTGAACATTGAAGGAGAAATAAAAGAAAGCGAACTTGCAGTAATGAGAAAAGGTGCAGTCGTAGAAGGCGAAAAAATGCCATCAGCAAAAGTAAAATTTTTATCTTATGAAAATGGAATAACCAAACTTTCAGTGGTAATAGATGAGGGACAAAATAGACAAGTTCGCCGTATGTTTGAAGCAATCGGCAAGGATATAAAACAGCTCAAAAGAATACGTATCGGCGGAGTTAAATTAGGTGGCATAAAAAGAGGCGACTATCGTGATTTAACACCAGAAGAACTTGATATGCTAGTGAGAGGGAAATAATGGATATTGCAATAATCGGAGCCGGCGCAGCAGGGCTTTTTGCTGGTGGTTATTTAGCTCCGAAACATAAAGTTACCATTTTTGATGGAAACGAAAAGTGTGGAAAAAAACTTTATATAACAGGAAAAGGAAGATGTAATATTACAAATTACTGTGAAAAGGAAGAGTATCTAGACAATGTTGTCAATGGCAAAAGATTTATGATGAGTGCAATAAGTCAGTTTACTCCACAAAATACAATAGAGTTTTTTAATTCTCTTGGTTTAAAAACCAAAGTTGAGCGAGGCAATAGAGTATTTCCAATTTCAGATAAGTCGAATGATGTGATAAAAGCACTTTTAAAACATTGTGAGGGCTGTCAAATTAGATTAGAAGAAAAGGTAAAATCAGTTCAAAAGCAAAATGATAAATTAGTAGTCAAAACTTTAAAGAGCGAGCAAAAGTTTGATAAAGTAATAATTGCAACAGGAGGGAAAAGCTACCCATTAACTGGTAGTGATGGTGACGGTTACAATTTTGCTAGAAAAATAGGACATAGTATTGTCAAACCTTGTAGTGCATTGGTCGCTATAGAACTTGATGATGCTTTTGTAAAACAAATTCAGGGATTGCCACTAAAGAATGTCGAAATAAAATCATTAGCGGACAAAAAAAAATATCAATTATTTGGCGAAATGATGTTTACTGATATAGGCATCACAGGTCCAATCGTATTATCACTGTCAAGTCAGATTAATAAGGCAAACGATATATCTCTGTCTATAGATTTTAAGCCAGCCCTTGAAAGAGAAAAACTAGTTGAGCGACTAAAACGAGATTTTAATGCAAATTTAAATAAAAATATTTCATATATTATAAAAGGGCTATTGCCTAACAACTTAGTACCAATTTTTTTAAATACATGCCAAATAAATGGTGATAAAAAAGTAAATAGCATAACAGTTATAGAGCGAAATAGAATAGTTGAAACTTTAAAAAATTTTCCACTCAAATATAAAAAATTGTATCCACTTGAAAGTGGTATCGTGACAAGTGGCGGAGTTGAACTTAAAGAAATCAATCCAAAAACTATGGAGTCAAAGCTGTGCAGTGGGCTTTATTTTATAGGCGAAGTTTTAGATGTGGATTGCTTGACAGGAGGTTTCAATCTTCAAACAGCATTTTCAACGGCTTACTCGTGCCAAAAAGCAATAAATAAGGAGGAAATATGTTAAGACTTGCACAATTTTTTTTGTATATTCCAATCAAACTCACATATCCCTCAAAAGTTGTGGGGAAGGAAGTAATAAAAACATTAAAAAATAAACCTGCTATTTTTGCCATGAACCATACTTCAAACCTCGATGCCGTATTGCTTGCTGTAAATACATGGGAAAAAAAATACTATTTAGCTAAAAAAGAACTTTTTAAAAATAAAGTGTTTGGAAGTTTTTTGAAAGGTGTAGGCGCAGTTAAAATAGACCGTTCAACAAGTGATGTTACTGCGATTAAGAATGTATTAAAGTTGCTTAAAAACAACAAAAAAGTTGTAATCTTTCCAGAAGGAACACGAAATAATAATGAAAATATGGAACTTGGTGAGGTAAAACATGGAACAGCCATGTTTGCAATAAAAGCCAAAGTGCCAATCGTGCCAATATTTATAAGTAGAAAACCAAAAGCCTATCACAAAACTATTATTTCAATTGGTCAACCTTTTGAATTAAGCGAATTTTATGGGAAAAAATTGGAAGGAACTCTTCTTGACCAAGCAGGAGAGATTATAGCTCAAAAAATTGAAGAAACTAAAAATAACTATCAGCAAACCTTGATAAAAAAGAAGAAAAAAAAGAAAGTTAAATAATTTAACTTTCTTTTTTAATTTCTTTCAAATGGAATGCCTTGCATTTTCAAAACTTCAATGCCCATAGGGTCATACATTTTAATATTCTCGCGTGTAAATTTATAAGTTTCACCATAAGGGTCATTGTTGTGTTCAACTTCTCCATTCAATTCCATTTGCATTAAATCAACTTTTTTGATAAAGTCCTTTCTTAAATCTTCTGCCATAACTGTTCCATATAGAGTGTTGTTTTTAACTCTTAAATCTTGGCAAACATCAAGAAGATAATTTTTATTATGTTCATTTGCAAAAGGTGATGGGCTTTGATTGAAATATATTTAGATCGGAAGAGCGTCGTGTAGGGAAAGAGTGTAGATCTCGG
>CARFEX010000044.1 GCA_948971535.1 uncultured Eubacteriales bacterium
ATTCCAAACACAAGTTCTGAATATTTTGAACTTGCAAAGTTGAAAGAACTAAATACATTTATAGCACCGTCTATAACACTTAATTTTGGCATAGAAAGTTTTGAAAGATTTTTAATTCTATAAACTTCACTTTCTATTGCAATAGAAGTGTTCGAGTTTGCATTACTGTAAACAAATAGGTCAACATAGTTATAATCGCCATCATCTTGAAGCTCTAGCTCAGCTCTACCAGTATTATCAAAAGTAATATTCTTTTGAGCTGGTTGATAATTTTTGCGTTCATAAATAACCTTTGTCAAAATTCCAGCATCTGTTTCTGAAGCGCTCCAACTAAGAACACCATCTGTCAAATTGAAATCTCGCATTGCCAAGAATTTCAAAGTGAACTCATCACTTTTTCCATTAATTGCATAATCGTTACCTTGTGCAAAGATGCTTACTTTATAAGTTTTACGTTCTATTCCTGTTAAGTCAAAAATCAGATTTTTGAGATTAATTCGTACCTTGCTACTATTCTCAACTTCATAAATATAATCGTTTCCTGAAAGCACTTGATTTGCATAGTATATGATCCATTGGCTTTCTTGGTCTTCTCTACTTATAGTCAATTCAAAAGCTTTTTTGTCATCAACATTGAAAACCATTTTATATGTATTTGCAATTATTTCAGTTAGTGCATCAGTTTTTATCTTCACTTTTTCAAAAGTAACAAAGTTTTCTTCTTTGCCTTGTTCATTTACCACTCTGTCAAGTTTATAAGAAGGTGCTTGACTTACACTAACTTCTATTTGCGCTGAAGGATTGGACTCTGCATAGCCACTATTTGGTTTACCGCTTTGAACTACAGATAAAAGATACTCACCTGCAGGTACTCTTTCTGCAAAACTATCAAATAACACATTTGCATCGGCAATACCGTCATTAGTGCTTGCTAGTGCTGAATAGAATTTTAAAAGTGCCTTTACATTTTCTGATTGACTGCTACCTGAAGCTATTTTGTTTTGAAGAGCAGGCAGAAAATACCTTTCTGAGCCTTGCAATTTAACATCTTTTAAATCAGGCATCAAATCTTTAGCAGAAACTGGTATGTAAAAAATCTGTTTAGTGGTTTTGTTTTCAAACCTAAGTTTCATAATAACATCGCTGTAAGAATATGGAGAGAATGTGAAAACTCCTTGTTCATTTACAGGTGCAAAGTTTGCATTTGCATAATCTTTAAAGAAATCGCCACTATTTTCAATCTCGCTAAATTTGGTTACGAAATCTAGGCTAGCTAAATCTGCAACATCAAACTTAATCTTACCGTCTACAATTTTCAAAGGTGATGGAGCAATGTATTTCATGATATTAAGTCTAATAGTCCATTCTGAACAAAGCACACCTGTCTCATTTGAAACCGCTTGAACTTTTACATAATAAGTTGTGTTCTCTTCTCTAAGCAAATCATATAAATCTATTGAGGTTGTATTTACAAGTTTTAATTGGTCTAATTGTTCTACCGCACTAGTTGAACCATCAGGATTTTCCATCTGTATTATTCTATAAATACCTACATAATATCCGCTAGAAGCGGGAGTGACATTGTCTTGCTCGCCTTGACTCCACTTCCATGAAAGCATTGCTGGTGCAGACTCTACAAACCCTAATTCTGTTGGAGTTTTGAGTTTTGAAATATGAAAACTAGTTTCATTGAATTGATAGTAATCTGTTTGGTTTTTTGCTATTCGAGAAATAGTAATGGCAATCTCTCCGTATGGGACTTTGGCAAGCTTGCTATTTAAATTAATGGCATAGCATGGTGTCATTTGATACTTATCTTCATTCAATCTGTCCTTTGAGAAAAATCCATTCGCAGAGTAATCTTGGTCTGGAATAATTGCATAAGCAGAAGTTTTCTCTTTGACCCAATATCCAAATATAGTTGAAGCTACTATATTTTCTTTCACTTCTTGCTCTTCAAATCTACTTTCCTCTCCGTCTTTTATCAAGGTTTTATAGGTATATCTTAAATCAAATGCTGTTGTTGTTAAACTATCATTTTCGCTTGCACTAAATACCAAATAATCTTCCGACATGCTTTGAGCTCTCTTTATTTGAACCTTTTCTTCGCCTGTCTTGTTTTCTATCTGATAATAGAAAGAAAAGCCATAATATTCAGAGTTAATGGAGTCCTCTTTTGACAATGCAAGTTGAAGTTCAATTTCACCTGCATTGATTTCTATGCCATCGGTATTTTCATTTGATTTTTGGAATAGTTTTATAAAATCTATTAAAGCAAATTCAAACTTATTGTCAACCTCGGTTGAATTAGGAACAAAATTTTTGCTAGCAAGAACTTGATTGTCTGAAATATATTTTGCTATAAAATTAGTATTTTCTTGTGTGTCAGGAGAAGTTGTCAAAATAACCTTTCCATTGTCAACAATTTCAACATTTTGTACGCCTTCCATACGATAGCCGTTTTTGATAAAAGCATTTTCACTTGCAACCACTACCACTGATTTACCAAACGCAATGGCTTGAATTTTATATTGCCCGCTGATGCCCCTTAAATAATTTTCTATTAGGTCAAATTTCTGACCCTTTCCTAACTCAAAATATTCTGTTGTTGCTCCTATCGTAACACCTACAAGAAAAGTTAAGTTTTCATTTGCATCGTCTTCAGTACTAGCCTTAATTTCTAGTTCACCATCCTGAGAAACAACAATTTCTTCTACGGCTGAAAAACGATAAATTGACAATAGAGATATATCAGAAGTAATAGCATAAGGCGATTTAACAAGTATAGAAATCTCATTGTCACCTCTAGAAAACAGTGAGCTAGCAAGATTAAGTTTATACACCCCGTCAATAAGTTTTAAGCTATAATTTTCATTAACTGTACCAGCTTTTACATTGATAGTTTTTCCACCTACATTTATATCAAAACTAATATCACTTGCACTTTCGCCCCATAAGTCATTCCAAGAAAGCACAATATCAGCATTTACTTTTCTATCAATCAAATTTGTCAAGGTGCTATCTTCTTCAATAGCAGTTTGGATTTGCCCCAACTTTTCAAGTTTAAAAATACTTTCTTTGGTTGTAGTATTTGCCCCATAGTAACCTTTTGCATTTCTGTCGTATGTACTAGTTAGTGTAAAGTTTTCTTTTATAACAGCCATGATATCGATAGAATAATTTCCACTTGCTAAACCACTGATTATGTTTTGTGAAAGGTCATCTAACTTATATTGAGTTTCTGTCAAACCTGCAAGCATTTCAATAAGATTGTTTTCGCTATCATAAATTCTTAAAGTATATGAAATAGCTTTTTCTTCAATTCCTTCCCAATCAGAAGCAAGTTCAGTCCACTTAATATAGCCATTTTCAATAACTGCAACAAACTCTTCATTTGAAATATCTTCAAGATTAATAATGCTTGGTGCTGATGAAATATAATATTTTTTAATAGTTTTATCATCTTTCATTTCCAAGGTTTCTAAAACTATTTCATATAGATTATCTACTGCAGAAACCTCACCAAGATTGAAAGATGCACCTAAACTATTTTTGTTGTAATTTACACCACTTTCACTGCCATTGACAAGCACTCTTTCTACAAAAGAAACATCATTTTCATCTATAACAAAATTCACTTTCCAAACTTTTTCTGTTGCATTATAACCAACATTAAAGTTCGCTATATTTTTAAGTTTTCTTATAAATATTTTGTTCGATAATCCTGAAGATAGATATGTTTCATTATTAGCTTGTATATAAATCTCTTTTTCAGAGCTAAAGTCAATGTCTTTTAGCGAAATACTTGTTGCCAATAGTTGACTTGAAGTCGCAATTTTTTCACCATCAACAAAAACTTCATAACTTGTGCCTGCTCCGTCATTTTGACCGACAGCATTCCAACTCAACATGAGTGAGCGATTGTCAAAAGCTATACTTGGGCTTTCCAATTTTGAAACTAATAGAGTTTCGTTATTTTGACTAGTTAGACCTTTTCTAGAAGGTAATAAATATACTCCTTCCAAATTTTCATTTTCGCCTTTTGCAAAAGCTGAAATCTCAATACCTATTTCACTACTCTGTTCAAAGCTCGCCTTGAAGGTCGCGTCAGACTCAACCATGGTACCAATAAACTCAGATAGCGACCATGGCAACTCATTGAAGGAAGTTTGTACAGGATAAACTCCATTTTCGGTCAAAACTTTTAAAGTTAAATTATACTGCTCTATCAAGCCCACATCTTTCTCACTAAGTGTAATATTGCCACTTGAAAATGCAATGTTTGTAGGAGCATCTATACGTTTAAATGAATAAACCTTTTCATTGCTATCGAGATAATAATTGTTTCCGTCATTTTCTTTGGCGATAAATTTGAGAGTTAAATTAAAGCTACCATTGAAATCCTTTAATTCAAAAGAAGAGCTATTATCTTCATTTACCTTTTGTCCGTCAAAATAAATTTCCACATAATTTGCATTTTCATTCATTTCAACTTCCAAAAGTTCATGAAGTTTATCACCAAATCTGTCATACTCTACATTAACATCAAAGGTTGGAGCTACCATTTTGTCAACAGTAATTTGTGACTTATCAGAAGAAGGATGTAATACTTGGTCAAATTCACTTCCAGCATGAGCAATAACTTCTATATTATAAAGTTTTTCTTCTTCAAACTTCTCATTTACGAAATTGTAAATTATCTTTTGTTTTTCTAAATCTGTCACAATAGCATGGCCATCAGTAATTCCATTTACCTTAACTTCATAATTGCTAGCAAATTCAACCTTGTCAATTTCTAGCTGATATTTTCCGTTATTATTAACAAATTTATATGTAGGTGATAGTATTTTTTCTGTTACTATTATGTTAGCTTGCAAATAGTTGTCACTATCTACAAAATCACTATCCAAATACAAATTATCATTTAAAGACTTTGAATAAACTCTTATAACATAATATCCATAATCAAGTTTGATTGCATTTTTAGTTTCACTAGTGTTTTTACTTTCAAGTGGGTCTCCAGAAACAACAAAGTCCTTTTGGGTTTTATAAATTTGATAAAAATATTCTTTATTGTCACCACCAGTTATTTCCTTCCAATGAAAGTATCCATTTTCTTGATTTTGGCTTGCAGTAGAAACATCTAAAATTGTTAATGTTTTCACACCCTTGCTAACAAGCGCCATATCATCTTCACGGCTAGCATCGATTTCAAAGTTATAACCATTTACATTTGGCGAGAATTTTGAAAGGTCGTCTATATCAAATACAATTTTCCCATTTTCTTCATACCAAGCTAGACTTTGCTCTTGAGAATTTATGTAAAGCGTATATTTATCTGCATTCTCAACTTTATCAAAATTTAATGTTACCTTTTTGCCAGTTACAGCACTTTGAATTTCTGACATTGCATCCAGTAGATAGGCATTCCCATTTGTGGAATCCGAATTAATAACAATAGCTGAAGAAAGATTATTTTTGCTATACTCTACAACATTACCATTTTCAAAACGAGGAAGCGCAGTAATGGTAAATTGATATTCTCCGCTATCAAAACTTGTTAAGTCAATAGCAAACTCTTCTTGAGCTTGCCTATTCCAAATATAATTTTTATTTCCTAGCATAACTTTATAAGTATTGACATAATCTTCATCATTTGAAACAAGCACCAACGATTGTCCAACTACTTTACTTTTTATATCAGGCTGAGCAAGTTTTGCTATAGTATATATTTGAGATGCTGGACTACTAACAAAAATCTCTGTATCACCTTGACTTCCGATAGTTTGAAGAGAAAGTGAATAAATATCTCCTGACAATGAAGAAAGTATAGTTGAAATTTTGCCTTTTGATGACTGCTCATAAGTAAATTCTAATTTATGCTTTTCGCCATTTGATAAAGACTGCAATTCTATTATATATCGATTTCCGCCTTGAACAATATCAAAATTCAATTTGCCTTCTTGCTTTAAAGTATCATATTCAAGCACTGGTGTCTGAGTTTTGGTTAGCTTAATTTCCTTACTAGAAGACAAAAGTTGTCCTCTAACATCTGTGGTTTGAATATTTAATATTGCACTTTCTCCAGCTTTGTAATTTGCAAGATTTAAAGTTAAATAGTTTTCAACCATTTCTGTTTTTATAATTGCGCCGTCCAAACTAATTGTGTATCTAGCATTTTCATTTCTGGGCCAAGCAAGAGTTACACTCTCATCTCCAAAAGTATCACTATAAGTTAGCTCTATATTTTCAGGACTTTCAATCATGCCATAATAAAGAGTTTTTGCGTTTGACATATTTGATGCATCAATCTTGTCATTGATTTTTGCCATAGCTTGAACTTGAAATAGATATTGTCCATAAGTATTTTCTGGCAAATTAAAACTATTTGTATTGACAATCCTTTCTTCACCATTCAAAATTACTCTATATTGACTTGCAACAATTTTACTTCCATTAACAACCGCATAACTCTCACTCCAAGAAATTTTTCCGTTTTGCGAAATTGTTATCTCATCAGGTTGAGTAAATGGTTGCATAACTGTTACCTTACTCTCAGCAAGCACTTCTTCACCGAGTTTGGCATAAACTTGAGTTTGTCCATAAGTGGAAGCTGAATATTTACCGTTTTCATTTTGAACAAACAGGTCATTAGAAAAACTGATAACTATATCTTCAAGCTTTACACCTTTGCAAGAAAAATCTTCTTTAAAGTCTACCTCTTCAAAAATAGACAAAAGATATTCGCTTTTTGCAAACGAACCTCGATATTTTGAAACGCTACCACAAGCTGATAAAACAAGCATTGAGATAATAGTAAAAAAACAAACCAAAAAGTTTTTCTTTTTCATTTGAAAGACCTCGACTTCCTTTATAT
>CARFEX010000045.1 GCA_948971535.1 uncultured Eubacteriales bacterium
GCTCTTCATATCAGCTTGTAAAAACACTTATAAAAGGTAGTCATGTTAGCCTTTGTATTTCGCTTGTAGGAATACTTGTTTTTGCATTTATTTTAAAATTTACTAATATTCCAGAAAGTGTAATTGCACCAGTAAATCAAGTAATTAAGGGATTAAGTGTATTTATCGGAGTATTTATTGGCCTTAAAAAGTCAAAAGAAATGGGACTTGTTAGCGGACTTTTGATAGGACTTGTTTATACAATTTTAGCATTCTTTGTGTTCAGTATTTTGGCTGGAAGTTTCGTATTTGATAGAACTTTATTAAACGATATTATTTTTGGTGCAATCATGGGTTCAATCTGCGGAATAATCTGTGTTAATATCAAAAAATCTTCCAATTAAATTGCAATTTTGATTGACAGTTGTCCTTTATTTTTCTATAATAAACAGGTAAAGTAAATTTTCTTTTTAAAATTATAAAGAAAATATTATGAAAACAAAGTTTTCTGTCTATACTTTTGTAGCAACAAGTTTGCAAATTATTTTAGAAAATTAAAGGGGAATTTAATGGCAAAAAGACGTTCTATTGCAAAGTTTGTAGTCGTTTCAATTTTTGTTGTAATTGGTATTGTCTTATCAGTATGTTCTTTTCCTATTGTAGGAACTGATTACGTTTATAATGGTTTTGCAAATTCTATATCTCTCGGGCTTGACCTTTCAGGTGGTTTGTCAGTGGTATATGATTGCGAACTAAATAGTTCAAACGGAGATTTAAACACTTCAATTGATGCAACAGTTCAAAGACTTCAAGAGATTTTGTATCAAGAAAATTATCCAGAAGCTATCGTTAAAAGACAGGGCACTTCAAGAATACTTATAGAAGTTCCTTCAGCAAAGGAAAGCGATGATATTTTCACCTTCCTTGAAAATCCAAAAACATTATCTTTAACACTTGAAAAGGCAAGTGCAACAACCAAACCAGAAGTATATATTTCAGGTGAGGATGTTACAGATGTTTTTGTTAGCTATAATAATGAAAAAGATAGCTATGGTGTTACTTTAAAGTTCACTTCAGAAGGTTCTGATAAATTCGCAAATTTAACTGAACTTGCATCAAAAAAGGAAAATAAAGAGATTTATATTTACTTAGGTGAGGTAGCAGGTGACCCTTGGAATACCGTTACTTGTGAAGAGAAAATTACAGGTGGTAGCACCTTTATTTCAGGAGAGAGTATGGCTGACTATGACGGAGCAAAAGAATATGCTCTTGGAATAATGTCAGGAACATTCAATGTTAAATTGACACTTATTGAAAATAGTGTAATTTCAGCAACTCTTGGTAAGGAAGCTCTTAGACTAGGTATCATTGCAGGTGCTGTTGCGTTTATCTTGATTTTGGCAGTAATGTGGTGGAGATATGGCGACCTAGGTCTTCTTGCAAATCTTTCACTTCTCGTATACATGATTCTTATGATGTTCTTCCTTCAAGCTATACCATTTATACAACTTACCTTGCCAGGTATTGCAGGTATAATACTGTCGCTGGGTATGGCAGTTGATGGAAATGTAATTATCTTTGAAAGAATTAGAGAAGAATATGCGTCTTCAAAGAAAATTCCACTTGCTACAAAAGCAGGTTTCAAAAAAGCATTCTGGCCAATATTTGACTCTAATATAACAACTATTGTAACTTCACTTATCTTATATTTTCTTGGCACAGCAGCTATCAAAGGTTTTGCAATAACACTCCTTTTAGGTATCTTGCTTTCAATGTTTACATCGCTTGTAGTGACAAGGTTCTTTGTAAAATGGTATCTTCCACTAAATAGCACAAAGGCAAAAAGATTGCATCTTAAAGGGGAAGCAATTTCTGCTATTGGAGCTGAAAATGTTATAGCTAACGATGCTGTAACTGAAAACAGTGAAGAAGAGAGTGAAGCATCATCTCAAACTATTGTTGGAGGTGAAACAAATGAATAATAAATTTAAAAAACTTAAAACATTCTCAGTAGATGCTATAGTTCGCAAATCAAAATTTGATTATTGCAAAAATTTAAAATGGTTTCTTATAGCTCCGATTGTAATATTATTAGTAGGGATAATTCTACTTTGCACAGTTGGATTTAATCTTGGTATCGACTTTACAGGCGGTAGCAAAATGACCATTTATGCAAACAATCAAGGACTTATAACAACCGAAAATGCTAAGCAGTATGATGTCAATAATGCCTCAGATTATCAAGAAATGAAGGATAAAATAAACAAAATTCTTGCAGAAGAGGGTCTTTCTATTGATATATATAGAACTACAACTGTTACATTAGATGATTTAGGTGTAACTGACGGGCAAGGTGTACAAATACAATATCAAAATAAAACTGGTCAAAATGGTACTGAAATAGCTGAAACTAATAAAAGAATACGTGAAAAACTTCAAGAAGAATTTGGATATGTCAACAATGGCATAGGTGAAGATTATAGTTTAGCTGTATCTGCACCAGAAGTTGTAACTGCAACCGCAAGTAGTGAACTACTTATGAACGCATTTATTGCTATGGTAGTTGCAATAGCATTCATTCTTATTTATGTTGCATTTAGATTTGAATTAACAAGCGGTTTAGCATCAATACTTGCGCTATTCCATGACCTTTGTATTATGACAAGCCTTGTTCTTATCTTTAGAATTCAAATCAATAGTTCATTTGTGGCTGCACTGGTAACAATTTTAGGATATTCAATCAATAATACAATTATAATATTCGATAGAATACGTGAAAATGCAAAAAGTGGAAAATATGATAAAGCATCAAATGTTCAACTTGCAAATAATTCTGTAAAAGAAACAATGACTCGTTCGGTTTTCACAACCTTAACAACTTTAGTCACAATCGCAATGGTTGCAATTATAGGAGTTAGTGATATTCGTCAGTTTGCGGTTCCAATTATTATTGGAATTGTGGCAGGTTTCTATTCTTCGGTATTTATAACACCGGGTCTTTGGGCAATAGCTTATAAACCTAAAAAGAAGAAAAAATCTACAGTCAAAGCATAATCAATAACAAAAAATCATCACTATTTTTAGTGGTGATTTTTTTGTAACATTTTTAATTATATATCTTCGGTTTTATATAGTTTTTTGTATTCCTCACAATTTTTCATTAGAGCTTTGTGTTTTCCTTCTGTTAAAACACTACCATTTTTAATGAAGATAATCTTGTCAGCATCTTGAATGGTTGATAGCCTGTGCGCAACTATTACAATAGTTTTTTCTCCACCAAGATTTGCAATAACATTTTTAATCCTTGCTTGGTTTTCATTGTCAAGTGAGCTTGTTGCTTCGTCAAACAAAATGATAGGGGTATTTCTTAATAAAGCTCTTGCAATAGCCAATCTTTGTTTCTGTCCACCAGATAAAATAATTCCATTTTCGCCCAAAATTGTATCATAGCCTTTTTCTTGCTGAATGATAAAATCATGAATTTGTGCTTTTTTGCATACATCTTCAATTTCATCATCACTGGCTTCTGGCTTAACAAGTTTAAGATTTTCTTTAAATGAAAAATTAAATATGTAAGGGTCTTGAGGAACAATTGAAATATTGTTTCTAATGGAGTCTTTGTCAAGAGTGGATAATTCTTTGTCATTCAAATATATTCCACCACTATTTATATCATACATTTTTGATAAAAGCTTTATTAGAGTACTTTTTCCCTCACCACTTTCACCAACGATTCCGACCGTTGTATTAGGTTTAATTTTAAACGAAAGATTATTTAAAATTTGTTTTGATTCATTATAACTAAAATTTACATTTCTAAATTCAATAGATTTAGGTGAGGTAGTGTTAAGTGTTTCTTTTCCAAATTCTTCAAATCCAAACTCGGTATTTTCAAGTATTCTATTTATGCGTTCGCTTGAAAGTTCAGCCTCTTTAAGTTGTTCTTTTATTGAAACTAGCCATGTCATAACCATTGATACTTGACCTTTAAACATATACATAGTTAGTGCGCTAACAGGGTCAATATTATTGATTGTAACAAGATAAATCGTCAATGCAATAAATCCAAATTCCATAAGATAGGTCATCCAATTTATTCCAACTCTATAGAAATAAAGATTTCTTGATGTTTTGTATTCATATTTTTTTATATCATCATTTATATCAGCAGATTTATTAATTATTGCATTGCCTAAATTTAAAGATTTTACATCACGTATACCTTTTACAATCTCTCCAACAATAGCGGTGCTTTTTTCATTTTTTTCACGTACTGTTTTACGTCTTTTGTATCCATACTTAATTCTAAAGTTATTCATTACAAAAACAATAATCATTTGTCCGACCAAATAAAGTGCTAGCCAAGGATTGAGGATGAATACATAACCCAAAAATCCTAACTTTGCAAAAAATGATGTGAAAATATCCACTAATTGATTTATTGCAAAAGAGAGTTTGCTTGTGTCGTTATTTATTGTTTGAATAAACATTCCGCTGTTAGATTTGTCGTAACCCTTTGATTTTATTCTGATAGACTGCTTGATTAAGGATTGTTGAAGGTCAAATTTTACATTGTTTTCAATTTTTGAGGCTACAAATCCCCAGCCAAAGAGATAAAACAGTTCTCTTCCAACTTGCACAACTAAAAGTAAAATTGCATTAAACAAAAGCGCGTCAGGATTAAAAATAGAAATTGAATTTACAACATTTGCAGTAAAAATAGGTGTAACCGTACCACAAACTGCAGCGATTATGCTAGTTAAAGCAAGAAATATAATCATACCTTTATATGCGCCAAAATATTTGAGAAGTTTTCTAAAATTTTTATAACCTTTAACTTTAACTTTTTCATTATCTTGTTTTTTCTTTTTCATTTCCAATCCTTTTTAAACGCTTTTACTATATCATAAGGGGGGGGGAGGTCAAGACTTTTCGCTAAGTTAAATTAAGTTTTTTTTAAATATTTTTTTACTAAAAAAACGTTTGACAAACTAACAAATTTTTGCTGATTTTCGCTTGATTTTTTTTGTTTTCATGCTATAATGACAAAGTCATTGAAGACAAATTTGCACCCAATATCAAATTTAGTCGCCGTTGCCAAAAATAGTTGCAAGACAAAACGATACCGCTTGCATCTTAAAGAGATACACTCTGTGGTTGCGACTAGAGCAATGAAAGATTTGGGGAAGAATAAAAACAAAAAGGAGGAAAATTAAATGTCAGTTATTTCAATGAAACAACTCTTAGAGGCAGGTGTTCATTTCGGTCACCAAACTAGAAAGTGGAACCCTAAGATGAAAAAGTATATCTTTACAGCAAGAAACGATATTCATATCATCAACCTCGAAGATACTTCTGTGCAAGTAGATAAAGCATACCTTTTCGTACGTGATATCGTTGCATCAGGTAAAAATGTTCTCTTTGTAGGAACAAAAAAACAAGCTCAAGAAGCTGTGAAGGAAGAAGCTGAAAGATGCGGTATGTATTATGTTAATACTCGTTGGCTCGGTGGATGCCTTACAAACTTTAAGACAATCAAGTCTAGAATTGAACGTCTTAACAAACTTAATCAAATGGAAAAGGTTGGTGAATTTGACCTTCTTCCAAAAAAGGAAGTTACTCTTTTAAAACAAGAACGTGATAAACTTGAAAAAAATATCGGCGGTATCAAAGAAATGAGAGAACTCCCAGGACTTGTATTTGTTGTAGACCCATCTTGTGAACACATTTGCGTTCATGAATGTAAAACTCTTGGTATACCAATGGTAGGTCTTGTTGATACAAATGGTAACCCAGATGGTATCGATTATGTTATTCCTGGAAATGACGATGCAATTCGCTCAGTAAAACTTATTGCTGGAGCTATGGCTGATGCAGTTATCGAAGCTAGAGAAGGTGTTTCTATGAAGAAAGAAGATAATTCTGAAGAAGAAGTTATCGACCTTGAAAAAGCTCTTGCAGAAACAAAACCAAATCTTGAAATTGCAGAAGCAGGCGAAGAAAAGAAATCAAAGAAACCTGCAAAGAAAAAACCAGTAGCAAAAAAGAAAGAAGTTAAAGCTGAAGAAAAAACAGAAACTACTGAAACTAAGTAATAAAGTTTAAAAAGGAAATAAATTCCAAAAAATAAAAGGAGAATAATTATGAGTTTTACTGCAAAAGACGTAGCTGAACTTAGAGCAAGAACAAATGCAGGTATGATGGACTGCAAAAAAGCACTTGTAGAATGCGATGGAGATTTTGAAAAGGCAGTACTTTGGCTTCGTGAAAAGGGTATTGCTGCCGCTGCAAAAAAGCAATCTAGAATTGCATCAGAAGGTATCGTAACATCTTATATCCACATGGGTGGAAAAATTGGTGTTCTTGTAGAAATCAATTGTGAAACAGACTTTGTTGCAAAAACAGAAGCTTTCCAACAACTTGGAAGAGATATTGCAATGCAAATTGCAGCTGCTGCTCCAAAGTTTGTTAGTATTGAAGAAGTGCCAGTTGCTGACCTTGAGAAAGAAAAAGAAATCCTTAGAGCTCAAGCTCTTAACGAAGGTAAACCTGCTCAAATCATTGAAAAAATGGTTGAAGGAAGAGTTAAAAAATATTATCAAGATGTATGTCTTCTTGAACAAGTTTATGTTAAAGATTCTAGCATGACTATCAAAGATTATATCAATGAAATGACTCTCAAGATTGGAGAAAAAATCTCTATCCGTCGTTTTGTACGCTTTGAAATGGGTGAAGGTCTTGAAAAAAGACATGATGACCTTGCAGCTGAAGTTGAAAAGCAAATGAAAGGTAACAAATAATTATATTTGGTAAAAAACCGCTTAAATATTAAGCGGTTTTTTTTGTGCCATATT
>CARFEX010000046.1 GCA_948971535.1 uncultured Eubacteriales bacterium
GTTTCAAACTGTGAAAATTTTGGCAATATTCAAGGCGATGAAAATGTAGGCGGAATTGCTGGATATATGCAAAATGGAAGTTTGTCAAATTGTGTTAATCATGGAGATATTTCTGGAGCTACTCATATAGGTGGCATTGTCGGTTTTAATGAAGAAGGCTTAATAGAATGGTCAATAAATTACGGGCAAATAATTAGCACTCGTACTGATGCAGGTGGAATAGCAGGTTTAGCTGGAGCTACATCAATTATGTACTGTGTAAATGAAGGTAATATAATAGCACGTGCTATAGCAGGAGGAATATTAGGTTCGACATCTTCTAGTGGAAATGTAATAGGATATAGTTATGCTCAATGTGATATAAAACATAATGATGTAAATAATACTTCTGGTGGCATATTAGGGTACTCAGGTGTTGCTCGTAATCCAAATATACATCATTCATTCTTTGTAGGAACAGCATCAGGAGTAGGAATATCACCAATTTATGGAACATATTGGGGAGGAAATGTAAAATCGACAGTAGGAACTTGTTATAGTGTAGTAAATGCAAATAAATATTACACAAATGGTGGTTTCAGCACATTTCAAGTAATTCCAGGGATAAATCAAGGCTATCCAGTCATGAAAGAGCTTTTTAGCATAGTACAAGAACCAAATGGAGCATTGGTTTTACAATTTTTTATAGATAACGGATTTACATATTATTCATAAATAGAGAAGAAGATAAATTTTTAAATTTATCTTCTTTTTTGTTGAATTTTTTTTGTAAGTTTTTCTATAGTTTGATTTTGATTTTTACGTTTTATATACTTTACAGCATTTACTAATCGTTGACAATCAGAAAAGCTATTAAAATATGATATAGAAGCTCTAACTGCACCTTGCTCCAAAGTTCCAAGTGCACGATGTTTCATAGGTGCACAATGAAATCCGCCTCGTACACAAATACCAAAGTGTTCATCTAGTATTGTAGCAACGTCTGAGGATTGTAATTGGTCTATATTGAATGATATAACTCCATTCGCATTTTCTGGTTGAGTATAAACTTTGACATCTAGTTTGTTTAATTCATAGTTCAAATAGGTTGTTAAATCATCAAGTTTGGCGCGGATTGAATTAAAATTTTCTTCTATAAAATTTAGACCTGCACCAAGTCCAAGAATTAAAGGCGATGAAATGGTTCCAGATTCAAGCCTTTCTGGGTAAATGTCTGGCTGGAATAATTCTAAAGAGTTTGTTCCAGTTCCACCAAATATAATAGGATTTAAAATTATATCGCTATTTATTATTAAAGCACCTATAGCTTGTGGTGCATAAAAACCTTTATGCCCAGCAATAGTAAGTATAGAAATATTAGCATCTTGCATGTCAATTTTTTCATGACCGCCACTTTGTGCGCAATCTACAACAAAAATTATATTATTCTCTTTACAGAATTTACCGATTGACTTGATATCGCATATATCGCCATTTACATTTGAAATATGATTGCAAATAACCATGTAAGTGTTAGGCTTATATAATTTTTTAATATCTTCTAATTTAATTCCTCCTGCGTGGCTTTGGTATGCAATGTCATATTCAATTAAGCCTTGACTTTTTAAATGTTCCAAAGGTCTTAAAACAGAATTATGTTCATTTTCAGTGCAAATAACATGACCGCCAGATTTGACTGCACCCAAAATTGCGGTATTTAAAGCATGCGTGCAATTTTGGGTAAATATCACCTTGTTCGAGTTAGGACAGTTGAAATGGTTGGCAATTCTTTCTCTTATATTTTCTATCATCATTGCGGTTCGTATACTAGCTTGATGTCCACTACGTCCAGGATTGGCTGAAAAATGTAATAAGCTTTCTTGTACAGCTTTAATAACTTCTTTTGGCTTAATATATGTTGAAGCACTATTGTCTAAATATATCATCTTAGAGTAACTTTCCTTTTATATAATCAATATAGTATTAAAGAGAGGATTTAGTGCATTAAGGAGTCAATTATGCAATATGCTATTGCTGTATTTAGGTCAAGAAATGATACTTTACATTTTGCAAATTTTCTTAGTAGCAATGGGCTTATGACGGCTGTTATAAATACGCCAAAAGAAGCAGGTCAAGCTTGTGGTATATCTGTTAAGTTTCCTATCGAAAATCTAACAAGTGTAAAAGCTATTTTGGCAAAAAAGAATATTCAAAGCTTTGTCGGTTTATTTAAAATAACAGATATAGGTGTAAGAAAAGTTTGTGAAAAAATAAAATAAACTATAAATTTATTTAAAATAAAAAGTATATAATAAAATAAAATTATACTAAATGTATGAAATAACCAATACTTCATAAAATAAAATTATGAAGTATTTTTTATCGATAATATCGCTTCTATCTTGTGTGGTTATTTTAGTTGTGTCAATAATGCTAGTCAATAACCACTTTTATCCAATGACTTATAAAGATGAAATTGTAGATTTATCCAAAAAATACAATGTGCAAGCCAGCCTCATTTCATCGATTGCAAATGTAGAAAGTGGGATGAAGAGTGATGCTAAATCAAATAAAGGTGCATTAGGAATTATGCAACTTATGCCAACTACTGCAGAATGGCTTGCAAACAAAATGGGTGTGGAGTATAGCGAAGAAAAACTATATGAAGCTGATTATAATTTAGAGCTTGGTAGCTACTATATTTCGTATTTAAAGAGCATTTTTGATAATGAAGAAAACGTGATATGCGCCTACAATGCAGGTCAGGGCAATGTAAAAGCATGGTTAACTGATGCTCGATATTCACAAGACGGAAAAACACTAAAATTAATACCATTTAAAGAAACGAAAGAATATCTAAATAAAGTTTTAAAAAATCGTCATTATTATCAAAAACGATATAAATAAATTGACAAAACTTGCATTTTATGATAAGTTACTACTAAAAGAATATTAAGGAGAAAAAAATGGCAGAAACACAAAACTTATCAAATGAAGTTGATGTTAGAAAAGCAAAAATTGAAGCTTTACGTGAAATGGGAGAAATTCCTTATAAAGCCAAATATGAGCGTACTTGTACAATTAAAGAGGCAAGAGAAAAGCTTGGTGAAAAAGTTAAAATTGCAGGACGTGTGATATTTAAAAGAGTTATGGGCAAGTTTGGATTTATGCAAATTCGTGATATTGATGCAAAAATACAAATTTCTGTTGGTAGAAACGAACTTGATGAAGAAGCTTATGACTTTTATAAAAAAATGGTGGATATAGCAGACTTTGTAGGTGTGGAAGGTGAAGTATATCAAACTCAAACAGGGGAAGTGACAGTAAAAGCTGAAAAAGTTACTTTGCTTTCAAAAACTATGCGACCTCTTCCTGAGAAGTTTCATGGATTAACTGATACCGAAACAAAATATCGCCAAAGATATCTTGATATAATTTCAAATGAAGAGAGCAGAAAGGTGTTCTTGACAAGAAGTAAAATTTGTTCTTTTGTAAGAAGATATCTTGAAGAAAACGGCTTTATCGAAGTGGAAACACCAGTGCTTCAAACAAGTGTTTCAGGTGCATCAGCAAAACCATTTTACACACACCATAATGCGTTAGATATAGAATGTAATCTTCGTATTGCAACAGAAACATGGCTTAAGCAATGTATTGCAGCAGGATTTGATAGAGTTTTTGAAATGGGAAAAGATTTCAGAAATGAAGGTATGGACACTTCGCATCTACAAGAATTTACTCAAGTTGAATGGTATGCGTCATATTGGGATTTTGAGGACAATTTAAAATTCTATAAAGACCTCTGTATAAGTTTGTTAAAGGAATGTATAGGTGAAACAAAAGTTGTATATCAAGGTCAAGAGATTGAATTCGATTGCGATTGGAAAAGAGTTGATTATGTAGCTGAAATGCGTAAAATCTTGGGTTTTGATTTCCTTGATGAAACAAACGTGGATGACTTTAAGAAAAAAGTTGTTGAAGCAGGTGTATTCTCTTATGCTGAACTTGAAGAGTGCAAATCTATAAGAACATTGATTGATTATATTTATAAGAGAAAAATTAGGGCAGGAATTGTAAAGCCAACTATCATATACAATTATCCAGCAATACTTATGCCGCTAGCAAGACGAAATGACGAGGATTCACGAATAATTGATGCTTTCCAAGTTGTGGCTGGCGGAGCAGAAATAGTAAAAGCTTATTCAGAGCTTGTAGACCCAAAAGTTCAGAGAGAAAATCTTGAAGAACAATTAGAAGAAAAGAATGCGGGTGATGAAGAGGCTATGGATGTTGATGAAGATTTCCTTCTCGCTATGGAACATGGTATGCCTCCAATTTCAGGCCTTGGCTTTGGTATTGATAGATTTGTTCAGTTTATTTACGACCTTCCAAATATTCGTGATACAGTGTTATTCCCACTTATGAGATAGGGGAGAATGAAATATGAATGCGCAAGAGATAAAAAATGAACTCGACAAACTTTTGCCAAATCCTAAATGTGAATTAGAATATCAAACTCCGTATCAGTTACTTGTTGCAGTTATTTTGTCAGCGCAATGTACAGACAAACGAGTTTGTATTGTAACAAGAGAGCTTTTCAAAGAGTATGGAACACCAGAAAAAATGATAACTCTACCTCAAGAAAAACTTGAAGAGTATATCCATTCATGTGGTTTTTATCACAATAAATCCAAGAATATCTTGTCTATGACAAAAGACCTGCTTGAAAAGTATAATGGACAAGTTCCAAACTCAGTCGAAAAACTTACAACCCTTGCTGGTGTTGGTAAAAAGACTGCAAATGTAGTATTTGCAGAAGCTTTTGGTGGTGATGCTATTGCAGTGGATACTCATGTGCTTAGAGTTTCAAACAGACTTGGTCTAGCTTCTACTAAAGACCCTTTAAAATGTGAAGAAGCATTAAACAAATTTTTCCCACAAAAAGATTGGGGAAAATTGCATTTGCAACTTGTTCACTTTGGTAGATATTTTTGTAAAGCACAAAAACCAAATTGTGATAACTGTCCATTTCAAAAGATTTGTATAGACTACCACAATAATTAGTATTATGTATGCAAGAATACATACAATATAAGTTAATTATTAAAAATGTGCTAATAAAAAAATAAAAGAGGAAAACGAAAAATATGTTTCTAGATAGAGTAAAAATAACAATAAAAGCTGGAAATGGTGGAAATGGTTCTACCTCTTTTTTACGTAATGCACAAACAATGAAAGGTGGCCCAGATGGTGGTGAAGGCGGAAATGGAGGAAATGTAGTATTTAAAGCAACAAAAAATTTAAATACTCTTTACAATTTCCGTTTTAAGAAAAAGTTTGTTGCAGAAGATGGACTTAATGGCTCACAGAAATTAAAAACTGGTGCATGTGGAAAAGATGTTGTTATATCTGTGCCATGTGGAACAGTACTTATAGACCCTCAGACAAACAAAATTATAGCAGACTTACATGAAGATGAAATGACTTTTATAGCTCTTCGTGGTGGACAAGGTGGTCATGGAAATGCCTATTATAAAAGTTCTATAAAACAGGCACCATCATATTCTCAAACAGGCGAACTAACAAAACAAAGAGAGGTCATACTTGAACTTAAAACCATAGCAGATGTAGGCTTAGTTGGTTTTCCTAATGTTGGAAAATCAACATTACTTTCATGTATATCAAATGCAAATCCCAAAATAGCAAATTATCCATTTACAACTCTTTATCCAAATCTTGGTGTTTGCGAAGTTAAAGGTCAAACTTTTGTAGTTGCGGATATTCCTGGACTTATCGAAGGTGCAAGCGAAGGTCAAGGTCTAGGACATTATTTTCTTAAACATGTTGAGAGAGTTCGACTTATATTGCATCTTATAGATGTTTCTGAAAGTGAAGGAAGAGATTTTATAGAAGATTACTATAAAATCAATGATGAGCTTGCAAAATATAGCCCACTTTTAGCAGAAATTCCACAAATAGTAGTTTTTTCAAAGGCTGACTTAATTGATGAGCAAGAATTGAATAGTAGAAAAGTGAAATTTGAAGAAAAAACAGGGCATACTCCACTTGTAATTTCAGGAGCTACAATGAAAGGTGTGGATGAATTAAAACTTAAAACAATTGAAAAACTTTCTACCTTGCCACAAAAGGAACCGCTTTCAGTTGAAGAGTATGATTTTGATAAAAAGCCTGAAAATAATATTGAAATTTCACGTGAAAGTGATGGCACTTTTGTTGTTAGTGGAGGAAAAATTGACAACTTTATCAGAGGAGTTGTGCTTTCTGATACACTATCATTTGCATATTTTCAAAATAGACTTCAAGAAATGGGCGTTATAAATATGCTTAAAGAAAAAGGTCTTAAAAACGGCGATACTGTAAAAATCAAAGATATCGTTTTTGAATATGTTGAATAAAAAATAAGTTTTATTTTGATAAGCTTTTATAAAGACTTGAAAAATCCATCAATTGCAAAAATAAAAAATAAATATCATTTTCAAAATAATAAAAAAATGATTAAAAGGGAAAAATATGATTACAACCAAACAAAGAGCTTTTTTAAGGGGGCTAGGTAATGCTTTAGACCCAGTTATGCAAGTGGGAAAGGAAGGACTAACTGAAAATGTTTACCAAACTATAATTGGCTTGCTGGAAGCTAGGGAACTTATAAAAATAAAAGTATTAAAAAACTGCGAATTATCAGCAAGAGAAATTTGTGACGAAGTTTGCAAAAAATTAGATTGTCAACCTGTACAAGTAATAGGAAGTATTGTGATATTGTACAAA
>CARFEX010000047.1 GCA_948971535.1 uncultured Eubacteriales bacterium
GTGTTAAAGAGTTTAATTATAATAAAAAAGAGCTAATTTTAGCTCTTTCTTTTTTGTGCTTATCTGCAGTTACAACCGCCACAGCATCCTGTTAATAACAATAAAAGGATGAGAGTACAGCTATCCATGCAACAACCATTGTTGTTATTTCCACAGCCACATAAGAGTTGTAATACTACAATCCAAGTGAGAAGTGAGCATGGGTCACAACCGCAACCGCCGTGGCAACCATTGTTGAAATTGTTGCCATCGCATCTGTCGCAACCATTAAAAAAGTTCATTTGTTCCTCCTGTATAATTTTTACTTATGTATTTTTGGAGGGGATTTCTTCCCTTCACATTAACATACTATTTTGTGTTGTTCAAAATTGTGCATACAAATATAAAAAATATTAAAATTTATTATCAAATAACTTTGCTTTTTCCTAGAAAATTTGTGCAAAAGCGGTCAAAATAATCTTTCGACAAAAATAGTCTTTTTTAGCTAGAATAAAACTTTTGACCATTCACAAAATATTTTTGATTTTAACGATAGTTTTCCTTGACTTATAAGCTTAAATATTATAAAATATCGTTGTTACAAAATCTATTATTTAACAAATGCGAGGTTATTTTATGTCAAAGACTGAAAAGAAAAATTCAAAAGGCTTAGTTAAGTGTGCAATAGCTGGTGTTTCATTGATGTTATGTATGTCAATGTTTCCTGTTGCTTCAATAAAAGCTCTTGCTGATGAAGTTTCAAAAGCTCCAGTATCTTCTAGTACTGTTGTTTCTGGTCAAAAAGCTATCACAGTTAGTGCTGAAAATAAAACTGTTAAGAAAGGTGATAAATATCAAATTCCAACAGCTATGTTTGGCGGAAGCGAAGTGACTGATATCAAAGTTTCTTACAAGGGTAGAAATGAAAATATCGAAATTGAAGCAGGTGCTTTTACAGCTGAGGAAGTAGGAACTTATGTGATTTCATATACCGCAAATGAAGCAGGTAAAACTTATACTTATGATTTTGAAGTTAAATGTGAAGTTTCTGATGTAGCTTTTGAGTTTGATACAAATTCAAACAACATTATCCCTAGTGTTTATGACCTTAAACTTTTAACTGAAAAGAATATGATAAAAGATGAAAAAGGTCCTGATATCGTACTACCACTTCCAAAAGTTAAGCTTGAAAATAAAGAAGAGTTTGAAGATGTTACTGTTTCAACTGTTCGTGATGATAATTTTACAGGTGTGGTTGTACGTCTTTCTAATTCAACTTCAAACTTACAAATCAAAACTCGTGAAGTTGGTGAAGAGGAAAATAAGGTTAAGGAATTTTATATTGACGGCGGAGAACTCGCTTCTAAAAAAGATGGCAAGTATGCAAACACAGGTGTTTATAAAATTGTTTATACTTACTATGAAAATGGAGTGTATGTAGCTCAAGAAATCAAACAATTTGAGGTAAAAGAAGAGTATTATAAAAATAATAAAGATGAAACAGGTTATACACTTGGCTCTACTTTTGCATCAGCTCAACCAACATCAGCAGTTACAGGAGTTGAAAAAGAACTTCCTTCAGTTACAGGAAAAACTACTGACACTAAGGAAAGTTATACAATACCAGTAAATTATTCTATCCAAATTACTCATAAAGAGGATGGTAAATGGGTTGACCGTACAAAAGAATGTCTTGATAGCGAAAATCAAAGATTATTTACACCTTTTAAAGACGGTGATTATAAAATAACATATATCGTAAAAGACTTTTACAATAACCAAGTAAAAGTTGAAAATACAACATTCTATATCAATGAAGTTAAAGATACAAAGGCACCTGTTGCAGTTGCTTATGATGCAAATCCTGATATCAACAAAAATGATGCAGAAAAACTCATTGATGCTAAATCAAAAATCAAATCTAAAACAGTAGATAGAAATATCATTGTTTATGCTATTGGTATTGAAGATAACGTTAAAAACGAAAAGGCAGTTCTTACAAGAGCGATAAAAGATGCTGCAGGTTCTCCAAGAGTTGAAATAAAAGAATACAATGATAAAAACCTAATTGTTAATATTTCAAAAGACTCTTCAACTTCTTCAGTAACAGCATATCAACAATTATTGCACGATAACTATGTTCTTCGTCAAGAAGCAAAAAAAGCGAACATAACAACAGATTCAACAGACGAACAAATAAGTGAATGGTTAATATCTAAAAATTATCTTGTTGTAACAAAAGATTTCAATAAAAATCCTGCCACAGGTGATAATTTTGATTTAGGTGACCTTGAAACAGATAGTTCAAAACCAAATTTTGACATAGCTGCTATTAAAGCAAAATTGCAAGAACAAGGGTTTGCTTATATAGATTATGGTTCATACACTTTCAGTGAACAAACTTATAGAGTTTCTTATGAAGTTACTGATGATGCTGGCAACAAAACTACAACCAATTATCCAATGCGTATCACAACTCAAAGCTATGTTGATGAAGTAGTCCCAACAATTTCATTCTCAACAAGTTTACAATCGACCTATCTTCCAGATGACAAGTTTGAATTTAAAGCGCCAGTGCCTTCAGATTCAACTGATGAGCGTCTTGATATGGTGTTTGGTTATAGATACCTTAATGCAAGCAAAGATGCAATTACTTCAATTGAAGAAGGAAAAGAAACTTCTACAATGGCATTTACAGTAAATGACCATTCTATAGTTAAAAACAAAAAGACATGGTATGCAGAAACTATAGGTGATAAAACTTCAGATGGTTGGTATATCTTAGAGCAAACTAAGGAAGATGAAACTTTCAAAGTAGATCTTAAAGAAAAACTAACTGGAGCTGCATATATAGAAATTTTTGCTTATGCTACTGACGACTATGGCAATATCGGTTTCTTTGATAAAGTTATCACTATTGCAGAACAAAATGATACAAACCCACTCAATTTATACAAAGTTGATGGATACGATAAGACAGCTTTTGAAGCAAACACCAAAATAACATTACCAACACTTTCTTATGATGATGATTATGTAGAATATATCAATGCATCAGTAAATGTTTACTATATGGGTAATGGAGAAGCAGACTTTGTTAAAAAACAACTTCAAGCATCTGACATGAAAACTTACTTCGATACAAATAGAGGTATTTATATCGTTGAAGGTGGCTCATTTATGGCTTCTCGTGCAGGTAATTATCAAGTTTCTATTGTTGCAACTGATGCAGGAAACAATAGCATTGCAACATTCTTTGATTATACTGTAAGCACAAATGCTGTAATCGAAGACCCAGTTATAGATAATATTAGTTCTGAAACTATTGAACTTAAAGTTGGTGAAGATAGATATCTTCCTGCTCCTACAATATCAATTACATCAGATTCAAATGTAGGATATTATGGTGTATCTGAACAAGATGACCAAAATACAGCAACATATTATACTACAAAAATGGTATCTGCTGAAAATAGTAATTATAAACTCACTCAAAACAACTTTGTAGCAAATGCAAGTGGTGTATATACTATTCAATATGAAGTATATTTAATCCAATACAACAAAAATGCATTCTCTGAAACCAAAGAAAACAGCAAACTTTATATCAATGATAAAGGTCAATTCCGTTATGCCGATGCTTCTGGAAAAGAATATGTTGTATATGTTGACTTTGATGCAGCTAAAAAACCTGTTGTAAAAGTTGATGATGGTAAGGGCGGAAATTCAATCACAGCTATTCTTGCAGAGTTAGGACTTAAAGCATATACAGTAGTAAGTGACCCTCAAACATTCAAAGTAGGAGCTATTTCAGCACCTGTAATTACAGTTGATGAAGATACTTTCATTTCAACAAATATTATAACAGATGAAACTACTGGAACTAAGAAAATTGCTATTCCTAACATTTCAGGTACAGTTGAAGGTGATGGTTATGTAGATATGACTAGCTCTAAGATTGAAGTTAGTGTATCAAGAGGTAGCGGAACTACTACACTTGCAACAATCTATGGTGATAAATATGCTACAACTGATACAGATTCAATCAAGTATAGTGAAGAAGATAAAACACTCTATCTTGAACTTAAATATGACGGAACTTATAGTTTCAAATATTCAGCTCAAGCGGTTTCATATACAGGCGAAAAGATAGGCGACCCAGCAACTAAATCTTTCAGTCTTGAATATGGTGACACAGAAGCTCCAACAATCAAAATTGAAAAACTTGAATACGGTTTCTTAAATAAAAAAGCTGATGAATATCAAAGAAATGACCTTCTTAGATTAAACATCGACCATTTAACTCTAAAAGACCCAAATGGTGGAACAACCGAAAAAGAACTTAGAGATAGTATCAAAATTAAGGTTGTAAACTCAAATACTGATAAAGAAGTAAAAAATCAAAGCGAAGGTAATTACGAATATAAATTAGAAACAGCAGGTGAATACAAAATCACAGTTACAATCAAGGATAATGCTGGTTGGACAACAACAGAAACAGTTACTATTACTGTTGGTAAAACATCAAACAACAATATTAACGTAACCCAAACTGTAGGTATCGTATTTATAGTAATTTCAGTCGTAGTTCTTGCAGGTGTTATAACTTATTTCGTTGTATCTAAGGTTAAACTTGATAAAAAATCAGGTAAAAAGAAAAGCAAGAAATAAAAACTAATTGAAAAAAAACTCACTTTTTTAGTGAGTTTTTTCTTTTTAAAATAAATAAAGAGTTTAAAACAGAGAAAATGGAAACCGAGAAAATGGAAATAAAAAGGTGGGGAATAAAGAGGTGGGAAATAAGGAGGTTGAAATTAAAAAGTTTGCTTTCAAGGTCTGCAATTATTTTTTATATTTCTCTTTTTTCTTTATTTTTTATTGACAGGTGTAGAGTATTGTGTTATAATAATCGAGTATCCGCATGTGTAGGGTAAATTAAGCCCATTTATGGCACCCGTTAAACAGCGAGTTTGGTTAGAGGAGGTAAAATTATGTTTGCTATTGTACAAACTGGTGGAAAGCAATACAAAGTTAACGAAGGCGACATCATTTCAGTTGAAAAACTTGAAAATGCAGTTGGCGATAAAGTTAGTCTTGAAGTTATGCTTGTTAGCGATAACGGAAAAGTAGTTGCTGGAAATCCAACAGTGAAAGGTGCTACTTGTGAAGCTGAAGTTCTTGCTCACGGCAAAGGCGACAAAATTGTTGTTTTCAAATATAAGCCTAAGAAGAATGAAAGAAAAAAACAAGGTCATAGACAACCATTCACTCAACTTAAAATTTTGTCAATCAAAAAGTAATAGGCTAGAATATGACAAAAATAAAATTTTATAAAAAAAACAATATTTATTTAGGCTTTGAAGTCAAAGGACATACAGGAAAAGCTGATTTTGGTGAAGATATATTGTGCGCTGAACTTTCAACTATTGCACAACTTGCAGTTGTGGGAGTTAAGGAGGTCGCAAAAAAAGAATGTTTTTGTCTAATCAGTGATGGATATCTCAAACTTACTGTTGACCAAAAGTTGGCAAGTGATGAGAAAATTCAGTTTTTATTTGAAACTTGTCTTGAGTCATTTAAGTCTGTAATTATTGATGAAGAAAAATTTGTGAAATTGGAGGTAGAAAATGTTTAAATTTAATGCTCAACTCTTCGCTCACAAAAAGGGTGGTGGTAGCACCAAAAATGGTCGTGAATCTCATAGCAAACGTCTTGGCGTAAAAGCATATGCTGGCGAACATGTAACTGCAGGCTCTATTATAATTAGACAACGCGGAACAAAAGTTTATCCAGGTGCTAACGTTGGAATGGGTAAAGATTACACACTTTTCGCTCTTTGTGATGGAATAGTAAAATTTGGAAAGAGTAATGCAAAGAAAATCGTAACAGTAGTTTGCGAGTAAAATATATAAACGTAGCTTAGTTTAAGCTACGTTTTTTGTTTTAATAAATTATAGAAAATGCTTGGAAATTTTAAAAAAAACTTTTAAAATAATAATAGGTAGATTATGGAATATTTAGTGACAAATGAAGGAATAGTTATAAATTCTAAAGAGGAATTTAACCCACAACATATTTTGGAATGTGGACAGGTTTTTTCATACACAAAAAAAGAGAATTATATAGTTTTTCCAGAGGACAAGTTAGCTGAAATCATAGAAACTGAAACAGGATACAAAATTTTAACAAACAATCCAAAATATTTTGTAAATTATTTTGACCTTGATTGTGATTATAAAAAGATTAAAGACAGTCTTTTGAAGAATCCTATTATGTCAAATGCTATAAATTTTGGTAGTGGAATTAGAATTTTAAAACAAGATTTATTTGAAATGGTGATTTCTTTTATAGTTTCTGCCAATAACAATATAAAAAGGATACAGCTTATTCTTGGCAGATTGCGTAACGCACTTGGTAAAGGTGATGGTGAAATTAAAGCTTTTCCTTCTATAAATGCAATGAGAGAAAAAGATGAAGACTTTTATAAAAGTCTTGGTGCAGGATATCGTGCAAAATATTTAGCGAAAGTTGTTCATCAGTTTAATTTAAGTGACCTTGAAGAGTGGAAAAAACTAGATACATTATCATTAAGAAAAAGGTTGCTTTCTTTAATTGGAATAGGTCCAAAAGTGGCAGATTGCATTTTACTTTTTGGATATGGAAGAGGAGACGTCTTTCCTGTAGATACATGGATACAGCAGATGTATAACAAATATTTTTCACCTCTTGAAAACCGAAATAAAATTCGTGATAATTTGGT
>CARFEX010000048.1:0-3567 GCA_948971535.1 uncultured Eubacteriales bacterium
AATAAATATACCAAATGCTATCATGATGGTTCCAAAGCCTATAAAGAAGTTAAAACTCCACAAATCATAGTAATACCATATTAATCCTGTGTTAAATTTGGAAAATGTCCAAATATAGTTAACTAGAGCAAACTTGTCAACAGAAGGTATTGTGATAAATACATCTGTTATTTCATACATTGTAGGCCCATACACTCCCTTTTCTAGATAAAAATTATTTTGGAATGCATAATCAATCTGATAGGCTATGTACTCTCTTCTCTCTGCATCATCTTTACAGGCAATCAGACCAAGACTGTCAGATTGTCCAAACAAATCAAAAGTACAACATTTAGAAAGTCCCTCAGAAGAAACTTCTCCCATAACACCTCTTCGAACTCTATTACAATCATAGGCAGCAGCTTTGAACATTAATCCTGAAAAAGAAGTTGTATTTGTATAGTCTCCTATACCAAAATAGTCGTATCTTGAATAATAATTATCTGACGAATGTTTAAGTTTGTCCTTAGCACTCTCCCCATAAATACCTGAAATTGATTCTGCAGAGGCACTACCTGCAGTAATTTGGTCCATAGTTTTGAGCATAAAAGAAGATAATTGCAAACCTATAATTACAGCAAAAGGAACAATAGCAAAAGTTAAAATAGCTTTAATAGCAGTATAAATGTATTGAACAGGAGATGTCTTTGCTACGTCCTCTTGATAATGACCTTTTAAGATAGCTATCATAGTTGCAACGGCAAGCATGATTACTGCAAAGATAGCAAGTGACCAAAAAACAGTATTTAATGCTGAGTATGGAGCTGCACGATCACCTATTCCAAGGATACCATAAATAAAATCAACAACAGGGTCTTGACCTTTTACAGGGTCATAATTATTTCCCCAAAAATCACTACCATTTTTAACATAATAAACATCAAGACCAGCTAGACGGCGAAGCAAGCATTGGAGAGCATCAAGACAGCTTGCAATAGAAGCATATATAAAATAAATAGTCCTTGGAATCATATCCAAAAAACAACTGAAATATTGCCAAAGTGAATATCCACCAAGTAAAGATTGCACTCGCTACCTCCTCCTATATTTATTAATATTTACATAATAACAAATTAAAATGCAAAATGCAACAAAAAAACTCCAATAAGTTAGTATTATTTTTTTTAGTTATTATAAATAACGTCATATAGCTGAATAAATTCATCAATATTAAGCGTTTCTGCACGTTTTGAAAGGTCGAAATGTGGTAAACTTTTTTGCAAGTTTTCCTTTGAAATAGAAAGTGCTGACGAAAGATTGTTAAGTAGAGTTTTTCTACGCATTGAAAAAGCACCTTTAATAAGTGAAGAAAACTTTTGTCTATCTACATTTGGAAATTTATTTTTTTGTAAATCAATTCTTACTAGTGCAGAATCCACATTTGGCTCAGGATAAAACAACTTTCTATTGACTATGCGTGTTATTTTGGCAGAGCCAAAAAAGTTTATCATAACCGTCAAAATGCCATAATCTTTACCACCACAGTTTGCTACTATTCGCTCAGCTACTTCTTTTTGAACCATTATTGTTAGAGATGTAAGTTTGGTGGAATTTTCAAGAAACTTAAATATCAAAGGTGTTGTAATATAATAAGGGAGATTTGCTACCAATTTATAATTGTCGTCAAAATAACCTTCTATCTCTTTGATATCTTTTTTTAAAGCATCTTCAAATACAAATTCTGTATTAGCTAGTCCGAGTGAATTTAAGTGAGAAATGAGGTCAGTATCTATTTCAAAGCTTACAACTTTTTTAGCACGTTTTGCTAATTCGGTTGTTAATGCTCCTGCACCCGCTCCTATTTCAAGAACTTGGTCTTCTTTTGTAATTCCAGCATCAGAAACAATAGCCGATAGCAAATTTGTATCAGTTAAAAAATTTTGTCCAAATTTCTTTTTAAAATTATGTTCTATCATATATTAAACAATCTCCTTGCATTTAAAGTGGTTTGCCTTTCCACCTCACATACTTGCACACCTTTTATAATGGCTATATTTTCAGCTATATAAGGAATTAGTGCAGGATGATTAAGCTTTCCTCGAAAAGGCTCTGGAGCTAAATATGGGCAATCTGTTTCAAGTAAAATTTTTTCAAGTGGAATAAAGCTAATTGCTTCTTTTACAGCTTTTGCATTTTTGAAAGTTGATACTCCCCCTAAAGAAATATGAAAACCTAATTTTAAAACTTGAGATGCAACCTCTTTACCTTGTCCGAAACAATGAAATGTGCCACCATAGGTTAATAAGTGTTTGTGTTCATCAAGTAAATTTAACGTTGCACCAATTGCTTCACGACAATGAATAATTATCGGTAGTTTAAGTTTATGTGCCAGTTTGATTTGCTCTATAAAAACTCTTTCTTGAATTTCTCTGGAAGGAGAATTTTCTCTAAATTCTAGACCTATTTCACCTATTGCAACAACTTTATTATTTTTACAAATTTGTTCTAATTTTTCTAGCCAATCTTTATCAGTTTTATCAGCTTCACAAGGATACACACCACAAGAAGCATAAACATTTTTATACTGACTTGCCAAGTTAAACGCTTGCAATGAAGAAGTTAAATCAAAACCAGAAGTTATAATTTTTTTTACATTCATTTCTTCTGCTTTTGTAATAAATTCCATTTCTTTACCATGAAAAGTTTTGTCTGTAAGATGTGCATGAGTGTCTATAAACATAATATCTCCCGTTAGATTTATATCGATAATTATTTTAGTCGCAGTGAAAAAACTTGGGCGACTAACCGCATGCGAAAGTGATGGCTTTTATGTAAATAAAAGTCAGCACGCGAGCTTCACACGTAGAGCAAATATCTGCTCTACTTGTGAATGCTCTCTCACCCTTTTGCAAAACGCAAAAGGTATTTCGCATGCCTATTTGTTATATTGTATCGAGTTTGAATAACAATGTCAAACTTATTTCTAAAAACTTGTCCTTGTTCATACAATACAATATGAATAAAATCTGGTTAGTAATGATTATATCCTCTTTCTGTATGCTCATATGGTCGGCACCTGAAAGTATTGTTGGCACAATGATAGAAGCAAGCGGAGGTGCATTAAAATTATGTGTTGAACTTATCGCAGTCTATGCAGTTTGGCTTGGCATTTTAGAACTTATCGATGCTAGCGGACTTGGTCAAAAACTTGCAAAGGCACTTCATCCAATTATAAAAAGGCTTTTCAAAATAGACAACCCAGAAATTGAAAAAATGATAGCACTCAATATGTCTGCAAATATGTTAGGCTTAGGCAATGCAGCTACACCAATGGGAATAAAAGCCATGCAGGCAATGGATGATAAAAGTGGTATAGCTACACCCGCAATGATTATGCTGATAATTATAAATGCAACTAGCATTCAACTTTTACCAAGCACTGTAATAGGTTTACGTGCTTCAGCAGGCAGCGTTTCTCCCGATGATATAATTCTTCCAACAATACTAGCTACAACAGTAACTTCAGTCATCGGTATAATACTAGTAAAGTTTTGCAACAAAGTTCATAACAAACTTAAAAATAAAAAA
>CARFEX010000048.1:3577-6716 GCA_948971535.1 uncultured Eubacteriales bacterium
AAGATGACCGCATACATTCTCCCTTTAATATTTCTAACACTCTTTTGTTACTGTCACGCAAAAAAAGTAAACACTTATGATACTTTTGTAAAAGGAGCTAAAAAATCAATCCCGTTAGTACTAGATATTTTTCCTTTTATAGCAACTATTATGATAGCTGTAGCACTACTAAGGACAAGCGGAATAACAGCCATACTTGCAACTATATTTGCACCAATATTCAATTTTCTTGGCATACCAACAGAACTAATTGAATTATTACTTCTTCGCCCATTTACTGGCGCAGGCAGTTTTGGACTACTCGAAGATATATTTACAAAATATGGAGCCGATTCTTATATATCTCGATGTGCAAGTGTAATACTTGGCTGTAGCGAAACTATATTTTATGTTACCACAGTCTATTTCTCACAAACAAAAGTGAAAAAGCTACTTTATGCTATACCAATAGCACTTTTTAGTACTGCTATCGGTGCAATATTTGCTTGCTTAATATGTAGATTTATTTAAAATATAAAACAAAAAAAGATAGGTACCGACCTATCTTTTTAATTAAATAAACTAAAACCATTATTCCTAAAGAATTGCAAAACAGCACTACCATTTGGCTCTCTTGCAATACTAAATAACTCTTGCATAACAGGATAGCTTTGGTTTACTCCAGATATAATTTGCTATGAATCAAAACCACCTTTTGTATAGTATTTAGTAGAGTTTACCACGCCATAACAATTTTCCATATTAGGTTTAACATTCCACTTTGTCCCATACAATGGATTAACTTTTCCAGTAGCTGTACCAACGTAAAAACAGTTTTGAACTTTTTGATTTTGGTCACCAGGACATCCTATAATACCGCCTGCCGAAAAATCGCTATTATCCCCACTTTCTATTTCACAATAAGCATAACAATTTTTAACTGTTTCAACTCCTACGTTTAATGAACCAATTAAACCGCCAACAACATATTTACCTATAACTTTTCCTTCATTGATACAATATGAAACATCTACATTATATATAACCCTACCAATTAAACCACCTACATCCGTAATAGTACATGATACGGTTCCATAATTTAAACACCAATCAACAGAGCCTGTTGAAACTTCTCCAATTACTCCTCCTGTCCAACTATCACCTGTCACATCAGCATAGTTTGTATTTCTAGAAACAGTTGAAGAAAGAGCATGCCCAACAATTCCACCAGTATATTCTTTTCCTATAACTACACCATAATTAACATTATCTGATATAGTGCCTTTGCCACAACGACCTATTATTCCTCCACTACCATTTTCTCCTATAACTTTACCTTTATTTATGCAGGAGTCTACTTCAACAACCCCACTATCAGTTGAATCTCCAACAATTCCTCCTACATAATTAATGCCAGTTATATCACCTTCGTTTAAACAAGTATTTACATAGATTGGCCCATTAACACAATCAGGTCTTCCTACAATACCACCAGTATAAAAGTAATTGGTTTTAACCTCTGCATAATTATTTGAATTAATAATTTGTGTATCAGAAGCCCAACCACATATTCCTCCTATCGAACCTGAATTTCCAGTTGGAAGTATCGCTCCATAATTCTCACAAATTTCAATAATACTGTCTTTATTTGAATAACCTATTATTCCTCCAAGATAATGGGATGAAGAAGATATTTGACCATAATTTGTACAATTAGTAATTTCTATTTGCATTTCTGCTTGACCTGTAATTCCCCCAATAAAATCTCCAGTGCCTACTATTTTTCCTGCATTTATACAATCGGTTAATTTTATTGGTTCTTCATCAGTTCTTGAACAACCTACTATTCCTCCAAGTTTTTGTGTTCCTGTTACCATTGCATTATTGTAACAATTAATTACGTTCGTTTGATAGGAACGTCCTATTATTCCTCCTGTTTGGTCTCCACCTCTTACGCTTCCGCTTACTAGCCTAATATTTTGTAAAATTGTCCTATTTACATAGCCAAACAAACCTGCATGTGGTATTGTTCCTCTATCTACTGATATATTTGATATTTCATAATTTTGCCCATCATACTTACCATAAAATGAGGTTTCAGCTGTTGTTCCTATTGGAAACCACTTTCTACCTCCTAAGTCTATATCTGCTGTTTGCATGAAATATTTATCTGTAAAGTTGTTTTTATTATTTGCTTCCTTAGCAATCCAAGCAAGTTCTTCTGCTGAAGAAATTAAATATGGGTTTGTTTGTGCTCCTGTTCCTGTTGGCTCAATAGCGTAATATGACCAGTCTGCTGCTGTCCAATGTGCATACAGAGTTTGTTCTCCTGCAGTTCTTTTTATTCCTGAGACTCTACTTCCATCTGTAGCCGCTGTCCACCAACCATCAAACACATAACCTTGTCTGGTTGGGATTTCAGGAACATTGTATGAAGAAAAGTAATCTGTATTTGATGTTTTTGTAGTTGCGTTATTACTAAAAGTACCACCATTTGAATTATATGTATCTTGATATGATATTGGTCTAAAACTTATTGTAGCCGTTTCCGTTGTATATTTATTTTTTTGGCCAGATTTGTAAGTATGTAATGACACTGTATGAGAGTTATTTGATTCATCAACGCTAAAACCTGTTTTCGCATATCCACTCGCTTGAACTTTATATTCTACCCAATGGTCCACCAGATTTACCGATTGAGCTACCATAGCTTCAAGTGAAATACTTCTTTCAGAAGCATTTATTTTTTTAGATACATTACTCGAATGATTATCTGGCAAGTCATTTGAATGAGCGCCCATAATTCTTGATATTATTATCTCTCCAGCTTCAGTTGTAGAACCATCTGATGGTGAAGTATATATACCCTGTTTTGCAGAGCCACCTGAACTATATTGATAGTAATATATGTTTATGTTTAGAGTAAATTTTTCTTCCCATGCTCCAGCTTCATCATTTTGTAAATTAGGCAAAAAACACATTCCTATACCAATTGAAAAACAGGTTAAGAAAAACATTAATACTGATACAAGTAGTCTTTTTTTCATTTTGTTATCCTATTTATTTAAGTTAAATTTTACTAAAGCAAAAACTATATATATTGACTTAATATTTTTAGTATAATCTTGCTTTAGTTTATTATACAATAAAAGCACCCCCC
>CARFEX010000049.1 GCA_948971535.1 uncultured Eubacteriales bacterium
AATTGAGCATAATCTTTCGCTTGATAAAAACTCTCTGGATAATAGACTGGAATTCCATCAATATGCTCTTCTCTATTTAAAGATTTGCCGTTTTTGAATTTGTATGAAGCTTTTGCTTTGGTCTTTTTTTTGACTTTAGTTTTTTCAACTTCACTTTCAAAGCCAAGTGCTTTGAATATATAACTCATAAAGCTCATTTATACACCTCTAATTTAACATATAATATCATATTTCATGCAATTTACAAAATAAAATTTGTGTTTAAAAATGCTTTAAATATTTTAAGAATAATTATTTTCACTTTTTTACGTCAAAAAATTATTATCGAAGCTATTTGCTATTCAAAATTATTGTAATTTATCAACTGTTTTTTTCTTAACAAAAAAACAAAGCCTCGCGAATAGCTTTGTTTTTCTTGTTTAATATCAATTTTATTTTTAATTATTCGATGATAGTTGAAACTACACCAGAACCTACTGTTCTGCCACCTTCACGGATAGCGAAACGAAGTCCTTGTTCGATAGCGATTGGGTTGATAAGAGAAATTGTCATCTTAACGTGGTCGCCAGGCATAACCATTTCTACGCCCTTTTCGAGTTCGATAACACCAGTGATGTCTGTTGTTCTGAAATAGAATTGTGGTCTATATCCATTGAAGAATGGAGTATGACGTCCACCTTCTTCTTTCTTAAGAACGTAAACTTCAGCTGTGAATTTTGTGTGAGGTTTAATTGAACCTGGTTTGCAAAGAACTTGTCCTCTTTCGATATCTGTTCTTTGGATACCACGAAGAAGGAGTCCTGCATTGTCACCAGCGATAGCTGCGTCAAGTGACTTGTGGAACATTTCCACACCTGTAACAACTGTTGATTTTGATGAGCCAAGACCAACGATTTCTACAGTGTCACCAACTTTAATTGAACCACGTTCTACTCTACCTGTAGCAACTGTTCCACGTCCAGTAATAGTAAATACATCTTCAACTGGCATAAGGAATGGTTTATCAGTTTCTCTTTGAGGTTCAGGGATGAATGAATCAAGAGCGTCAAGAAGTTCTCCGATTGGAGCACAAGCAGGATCACTAGCATTTCCAGCTTGAGCAGCTTCAAGAGCTTTGAGAGCTGATCCTTTGATGATTGGAGTTTTATCTCCTGGGAATCCATACTCTGTTAAGAGGTCACGGATTTCAAGTTCAACGAGTTCAAGAAGTTCTGGATCGTCTACTTGATCAGTTTTGTTCATAAATACAACGATGTAAGGAACACCAACTTGTCTTGCAAGAAGAATGTGCTCTCTAGTTTGAGGCATAGGACCATCTGTTGAAGCAACAACAAGGATAGCTCCGTCCATTTGAGCTGCACCTGTAATCATGTTCTTAACGTAGTCAGCGTGTCCTGGGCAGTCTACGTGAGCATAGTGACGAGAGTCAGTTTGATACTCTACGTGAGAAGTATTGATAGTAATACCTCTAGCCTTTTCTTCTGGGGCTTTATCGATTTGATCATATCTCATTTTTTCAGCGAAACCCTTAGCAGCTGAATACATAGTGATAGCAGCAGTAAGAGTTGTTTTACCATGGTCAACGTGTCCAATGGTACCAACGTTTACGTGTGGCTTTGTTCTTTCAAATTGTGCCATTTTAAAAAATCTCCTTTTTTTATTTTACTTTGTTATTCTAACACATTTAAAAATTAATTCAAAACGATTTTTAGAATAATTTTAATTTTGTTTGGCTTTTTTGCCTTGGTTTTCTTTATTTTTATCATTCCTCTGCCCTTTAAGCGGAATTTAGGGCAGAAAAACGATTAAAACTAAGCTTTTTTAGCTCTTTCACCCATTATTGTTTGAGCTATTGAACGTGGAACTTCTTGATATTTAAGAGGTTCCATTACATAGTTACCACGTCCTTGTGTTTGAGAACGAAGGTCTGTTGCATAACCGAACATTTCAGCAAGTGGAACTTCGGCACTTACAATTTGTATTCCGTTTGATGATTCAGTTCCTGTAAGCATACCACGGCGTGATGTGAGGTTACCCATAACTGTTCCAAGATAATCATCAGGGACTTCAACTGTAACTTTCATAATAGGTTCAAGAATTACTGGATCTGCTTTCTTTGCAGCATCTTGGAATGCCATAGAGCCAGCGATTTTAAATGCCATTTCAGAAGAGTCAACTTCGTGATATGAGCCGTCTACAACTGTTACTCGGAAGTCTACAGTTTCATAACCAGCAAGCACACCATTCATACGAGCTTCTGCAATACCATTATTAACTGGTTGAATATATTCCTTAGGAATAGAACCGCCAACAGTTTTGTCAACGAATTCATAACCAGAGCCTGGTTCGAGAGGTTCCATTTCAATAACGCAGTGTCCGTATTGACCTTTACCACCTGACTGACGGATAAATTTTCCTTCAGCTCTAACCGCTTTCTTAATAGCTTCACGGTAAGAAACTTGAGGTTCACCAACAGTAGCTTCTACTTTAAACTCACGAAGAAGTCTATCAACAATGATTTCAAGGTGAAGTTCACCCATACCAGCAATCAAAGTTTGTCCTGTTTCTTTGTTTGTTGAAACTCTGAAAGAAGGGTCTTCTCTCATAAGTCTTGCAAGAGCGAGAGCCATTTTCTCTTGCATATCTTTTGTTTTAGGTTCAATTGCAAGTTGAATAACAGGTTCTGGGAATTCCATGCTTTCAAGTTGAATTGGGTGTTTTTCATCACAAAGAGTATGTCCTGTGATAGTGTCTTTAAGACCAACGATAGCGGCGATATCACCAGCACCTACTTCTGAAATTTCCTGACGTGTATTTGCGTGCATACGGATAAGACGTCCAACACGTTCAGTCTTGCCTGTGTTTGAGTTGAAAACATATGAACCAGCAGTGAGTTTTCCAGAGTAAACACGGAAGAATGTAAGTCCGCCAACATATGGGTCGTTCATAATTTTGAATGCAAGACCTGCAAATGGTGCAGTTTCGCTAGCTTCTCTTGTTTCCTCTTCTTCTGTATCAGGGTTTATACCTTTGATAGCGTCGATATCGAGTGGAGATGGAAGATATTCTACCATCGCATCAAGAAGCATTTGTACACCTTTGTTCTTATAAGAAGAACCGCAAAGAACAGGTGTTAAAGCTTTTGAAATTGTAGCTTTTCTGATAGCAACTTTGATTTCGTCAAGAGAGATTTCATCTCCTTCAAAATATCTTTCAAGAAGAGCATCGTCAGTTTCTACAACTTTTTCGATAAGCTCGTCGTGCATTTGTTGAGCTTTAGCTTTGAGCTCAGCAGGAACTTCTGTCACTTCGATTTGAGTTCCCATATCATCCTTATAAATTTCAGCTTTCATTGTGAGAAGGTCAATAATTCCTGAGAATGTATCAGCTTCACCAATAGGCATCTGAATTGGAAGAGGATTTGTTTTAAGTCTGTTTTTGATAGATTCTACGCAAGCGAAGAAATCCGCTGCATCTCTATCCATTTTGTTAACATAGATGATAGCAGGGACTTTGTATTTTGTAGCTTGACGCCAAACTGTTTCAGTTTGAGGTTGAACCTTGTCACGAGCAGAAAGAACCAATACTGTACCATCGAGAACTTTAAGTGAACGTTCAACTTCGATTGTGAAGTCAACGTGTCCAGGAGTGTCAATGATATTGATTTTATGATTTTTCCAGTTACAAGTTGTACAAGCTGAAGTGATAGTAATACCACGTTCTTGTTCCTGAGCCATCCAGTCCATTGTAGCAGCGCCGTCATGAACTTCACCGATTTTGTGAGATTTACCAGTATAGAAAAGGATTCTTTCTGTAGTGGTAGTCTTACCAGCATCGATGTGAGCCATGATACCAACGTTTCTAGTCATGTGTAGATCATTTGCCATGATTTTAAATTCCTTTTGTTAGATTTATAACTTTTTTAAGTGGAGTTATAAGAACACTATAAAAAATATTTTTGCTATTAACCGCTTTGAAAGCTTGGAACACTTTTCTTCGCACGAGAGTTGCAAGCTGGGGAGGCACCAAATTCGCCAAACGCGGACACGATTTGATTTCTCAAATCTAACCGCTACTCATTTGGTTCCCCGTCCCAATCTCCCTCCACTTAAGGTCACCTTGCGGTGAATCGAGAAGTTTGGTCGCAAATGCGAAAAACAAGTGTCAAGGCGCAGCTTTTTGCGTTTAACGCGAAAACAAGCTAACAACGCAGTTTTTCATCTATAATCCCCTAATAAAATTTTTATGGGAAGAAGGGCTTTGCCCGACCCTAAAAATTTTATTGCAACCCTACTCGCCAGAAAAATTGTCCATAGGAAATTTTTCAAGAGGAAAAAGGGTCCGTGGGGAAAACGAATTTTAGCGGTTAGACCAATAGGTCGTGTCCGCGTTAAAAATTCTAGTTGTCACCGCGAGGTTTACCATTTGTAATGAGCGAAAGCTTTATTAGCCTCAGCCATTCTATGCATTTCATCTCTTTTCTTGATAGAAGCACCAGTTGAGTTGAAAGCATCTAAGATTTCACCAGCAAGTTTAGCATCCATACCTCTTTCACCAGAGCGCTTACGAGCAAAACTAACCATCCAACGAATAGCAAGAGTTTGACGTCTATCAGGTCTGATCTCCATAGGTACTTGGTAAGTAGCACCACCAACACGTCTTGATTTAGTTTCAAGAACAGGTTTAACGTTTTCAAGTGCAGTAGTGAAAACTTCCATAGGCTCTTGGCCTGTTTTTTCTTTAATTATGTCGAACGCTCCATAAACTATTCTTTGAGCGAGTCCTTTCTTTCCACTTTCCATAACTTGATTTACAAGCTTAGTAACAACTTTGCTTTTGTAAATTGGATCAGGAAGAACGTCTTTTTTTACCGCACAATTTCTTCTTGGCATTGTAATATTCTCCTTTTAAGCAAATTTAAATTTTGCGATTAGATAAAAATTTTTCTCGTCTAAAGAATGTTATTTAGTTTTCTTTGGACGTTTAGCACCATACTTAGAACGGCTTTGTTTTCTGTTTTGAACACCAGCAGTATCTAGAGTACCACGAACGATGTGATATCTAACACCTGGCAAGTCTTTAACTCTACCACCACGAACAAGTACAACACTGTGCTCTTGCAAGTTGTGTCCTACACCTGGGATGTAGCAAGTTCCTTCTTGACCATTTGAAAGCTTAACTCTGGCAATTTTACGAAGAGCTGAGTTAGGTTTCTTTGGAGTTGCAGTTCTAACAGAAAGGCAAACACCTCTCTTTTGAGGACATTCTTCAAGAAGTGGAGCTTTTGTCTTTTTATCAAAAGTTACACGACCTTTTCTTACAAGTTGGTTTATTGTAGGCATACCTTTTCCCCTTTTAACCTAAAATATTGTCACTAAGTTATTGCCTATTATATATAGAAACAAACCACTCATATAAAACAATATTTCAAGAAATTGTTTGCTTGTCGAAAAAAAACACGACAACAGCGATGCTGTTGCCGTGCGAAAAATTGCTTTTATCTATAAAACATGAACAACACAATTACTTTTATGTAACTCTACCTCAGGAGCAAAATTGCAACGGGTAAATCAGCGATTACGGAAGGGTGCATTTGCGGAAAAGAGAGCACCATTTAGACATCAGTCTAAAATCACTTGTTGTTTGTTTATGCTTAGCACCTTATTTAAGGCGAGAACTTAAGCATTGCTTCCGACAACGAAGCATACGTGAAACATTATACACAAATAAAAAAACTTGTCAAGAATTTTGACAAGGATTTTTCAAATACTTTTATTGCTCACGAACATCAATTCCACCATTGATATAATGTGCTATTTTCTTTTCTACCTCTATATACTTTTTCTTTTCAGTATAATCATCATAAAGCTTTCCATTTTCATCAAGCAAATCTCTATCCCCTGCATCAACAAACGCATCTTCAATAGCACAAGCAAGAATTTTCTTGTTCTTAGCTGACTTTATAGCAAAAGTTCCACCAACAGTACTTAAAACCAAACCAGCACTAGTAGCACAAGCACAAGGAATTAAAACATTTTTAAGACTTTCAAAAAACACAGCACCTGCTGTAAAAAGTGCACCTCCTACAAAAGCAAGCGAACCTAATACCGCACATGCAAAAGAAGTTTTTGTAAACTTATTTAATGACTTTGATTTTAAAAGACCTTCTTCTAAATAATCTAAAAGTTTTTGGTCTGAAAGTTTTGAAATTCTAACATTCAAAAATTCTTTTAGATTTTTGTTTTTCTTTTTCATTTTTTTGCTCCAAAACATAGGCAATTTTCTTTTTAAACTCACTAAAAATACAATAAATCACTATTTAATTTTCAAACTCTGCATTCATAAGAAAATTTACCAATTCTTTATTTTCAAAAGGTTTATCTGAAATATATTTTTCATCTACTGCATCAGAACCAAAAATTTCACCTGATTTGTATTTAACTAATTCTGGAACTATGCTTTGAATTTTCTCTTTAGTTTCATGCATTTGTTTCATTAACGGAAATGTCAACATTGCACTTCCTACAACGGCTAAATGCCCCACTATAAATAAAGGTAATTTTACCAGTTTAGGAAGAGCATTATTTACTGAAATGCCTAGCGCAACACAGCCTATAACTAATGTAAAATTTTTTAACAGTTTAAACCTTTGTATATTTTTATCCTTTA
>CARFEX010000050.1 GCA_948971535.1 uncultured Eubacteriales bacterium
TATATACCTACAGAAATTTTAGTATTTATATTTTCAACTCTTGTTATGATTACTTCTCCAATATTTAAAAGTTTATTCAAACCAACGGTTGAAGATCCATTGAAAGATGATGAAAAAGAAAATATTAAATAATGGCAGTAAAGATTGCTATTATTTATCTAATTAGATATAATATAGACATGGTTTACACAATAGGTTATGCGGGAGTTACAATAGATAGGTTTGTTCAAATCCTTGAAAGTTTAAGGATTACTCTTTTAATTGATGTGAGAAGCATTCCAAAAAGCCAATACTTCTATCAATTTAACAACAATAATTTGAGTAAAACCCTTGCAAATTTTGGTATTAAATACGAGAACTGGAACCAAGAATTTGGAGCAAGACAAGATGATTTGAATTTTTATACTGACAACATTCTTGACTATGAAAAGTTTGCCAAAAGTCAGCAGTTCAAAGATGGTATTTCAAGACTTGCAAAACTCGAAAATCAAGGCGAAAATATCTGCTTAATGTGTGCAGAAATTGACCCTATAAATTGTCATAGAGCGATACTCTGTGGAAAGGAAATTTTCGCTAATGGTATAGAAATCAATCATATAATTGCAAAAAGAAATGGAGAAACCTATTTTGAAAACCATAAAGAATTTGAGAAAGGGCTCATTCAAATAACAAAGATAAATAACATTGATGAGGCTTATCGAAAACAAAATAAAAAAATCGGCTATAAACTAACTAAATAAAAGTTGGTCAGCTAAATTTAAAGTTAATCACAGAAATAGAGTGGTTAACTTTTTTGTTGCAAAAAATTAAAAGGAGAAAAAAATGAAAAAACAAATTTGCATATTAACTAAATCTATATATAAAAACAGCACCTTGATAGATGCTGTTTTTTTTAAAGCTAAATTGTTATTGCAAAGCCACCTTTGAAATAATAGTTCGCTTTATACTCACTTGGTAGCCTCAAGGGGAGTCGAACCCCTCATTCCGCCGTGAAAGGGCGATGTCTTAACCGATTGACCATGAGGCCACAAATTTCAATCGATACTTGCTCATTATACGAAAATATAGTTATGCTGTCAAGCATTTTACACAAAAAATATTTAAAATCTATCATTTTTCTTCTATTTCAATGCAGTTCTTGCCACTGCACAGCCATAAACTTTGCTTGCACCACTTTTTTTGAGAAGTTTTGCACAATGGTCGATAGTTGCACATGTTGTTACAATATCATCAACTATTAAAAAATTTTTCTTATTTACAAAATTTTTATTAGTGATAATCATACTATTTTCAAGATTTCTTTTTCGCTCTTTTTTTGTTAGCCATTTTTGATGTTTGGTTCTTTTGATTTTTTGTAAAAGTTCATTTTCAACAGGTTTATCAAAAATTTTTGCCAGTTCATTTGCTAGTATTTCAGATTGATTATAACCTCTGATTTTTTGGTCTTTTTTAAACATTGGAACGGGCACTATAAAGTCAAATTCCATGTTTGCTTCGCAAACTTCCTTTGCAATATACTTGGCAAAAGTAGACACTAAATATCTTCCATTTTCCTCTTTAAATTTTCTTATACCACGCAAAACAGTGTCTGTATAAATAAAAGGACATACTATTTTATCAAAATATATATGTTTTTTGTCATTTGCACAATATTTGCAAAGTTTAAGGTCGTTTTCAAAGGGTGTCGCACATTTTAGACATTTATATTTGTTGTTTAATGCAAATTTTTCGCACTTATCACAATAAGGTTTTTCATTAAAGTTTGGAACATCATGACCACAAAATATACACTTAATATTTTTAGGAAATAGTGTATCGAGTATTTTATCTTTAGCTAAAATTAAAAAATTTTTAATTTTTCCCATATTACCCATATTAATTGAATAAGTCCTTTACCTTTTGGTCATTTGTAATAAGTAGGTCTTTAAGTAGTGTAAATCTTTGAACGGTATAGTTGTTTGAAACCATACGTTTTAGGTTTTGTTTTTCGCCAACAATAACAACCATCTTCTTAGCACGAGTAACAGCGGTGTAAATAAGGTTTCGAGTGAGTATCATGCTAGGTCCACCAATAGCAGGTATTATAACCACATCAAATTCTGACCCCTGACTTTTATGGATTGTTATTGCATACGCAAGCGAAAGTTGTCCTATATCTGTTCGAGGATAAGTGCAATGTCTGCCATCTTCAAACAAGACTCCAGTTTCTCCTGTCTGATAGTCGATAGCATCGATGTAGCCTATGTCACCATTAAAAACACCTTCGCCTTCTTCTTCAATAAAGTTATTAAGTTTTGACCAAACCAAATTGTAGTTGTTGGCTGTTTGCATAACTTTATCACCAACTCGGAAAATATTTTCGCCAATAACAATTTCCATTTTTTTGATAGATGGTGGATTGATTTTATCCTGTAATATTTTGTTGAGATTATCTATCCCACATACTCCAGCTTTCATAGGTGCAAGAACTTGTATCTGTGTGCTATCAAGTCCTGTAAACTTAGGTAAGCGAGAAGTTACCATATTTACAATAGCATTCATGGTAGCATCAAGAGAGTTATGCTCTTCAAAGAAAAAGTCATTTGAAGAATTGTCTATCACAGGCATTTTCCCAGAGTTAATAAGGTGTGCATTAGTAATAATCAAACTATTTTCAGCTTGTCTATAAATTTTGGTTAGCATAGAGATTTTAATTGTGCCGCTTTGCAAAATATCACCAAGTACATTTCCAGCACCTACACTAGGCAACTGGTCTTTATCACCAACAAGGATGAGTTTGCAATCGCGAGGTAGAGCTTTACATAAACTGCACATAAGCGAAACATCAACCATTGAAACCTCATCAATAATAACAGCTTTAGTTTTAAGAGGGTTGTTTTCATTATAAGTAAAACGTGACAAAGCACCGTCAGCACCCTCGGCAACTTCAAGAGCACGGTGAATAGTTTTTGCTTCTTCACCAGTAGAATCAGATAATCTCTTTGAAGCTCTGCCAGTAGGTGCTAACAGAATATAATCTAGTTTGTTTTGTTTTAAAATTTCAATAATACATTTTATAATAGTGGTTTTCCCAGTTCCTGGTCCACCAGTAATAACAGAAACTCCATTATTAATAGCATTGATGATAGCATCCTTTTGCTCTGAGTGGAATAAAATGTTGTTTCTCTCTTCAAAACTTTTAATTTCGTCATCAAGTTCAAGTTTTTTGGTGATTACACTTTGATTTAATAAACTTAACTTTTGAGCAACTGCATTTTCATAGAAATAGTATTTTGAAAACATAACTATTTCCAAACCCTTATGGTTTAAAAGTTTTATGGTTTTATCTAGACTCAAACCGTCAAGTGCATCACAAAATTTATCTTTATATTCATATAGGTCAAGCTCTAAAAGGTCAGAAGTGGAGTTAAAAAGCATTTCTTTTGGTAGAAAAGTATTTCCAGTTCTCTCAATAGCATTGTTGAGAGTATGGATAAGACCTGCTCTAACTCTATACTCGCTATCAAAAGGAATACCAATATTTTTTGCAATCTTGTCAGCGGTTGAAAATCCAATACCATCAATATCTTCAACCAAACGGTAAGGGTTAGCTTTAACTATATCAATAGTCCTTTCTTCATAACATTTGTAAATTTTCATGGACATGTTGGTAGAAATGTTATATTTTTGTAAAAACATAATAGAATTTTGCATTTTTTTAAGTTCTTTAAACTTGTCACCAATGTCAAGTGCCTTTTTTACACTAATATTTCTCACCTCAGCTAGCCTTGTAGGAGCCATTTCTATTATGTCAAAAGTTTCCTCTTTAAAATGTTCAACTATTGCTTTTGCAGTAACTGGTCCAACACCTTTAATAAGCCCAGAGGATAAATAACGTTCAATTCCCGCAAGGGTGGTTGGCAAAATAACTTCATAGCTTGAAAAAGAAAATTGGAAGCCATATTTACTGTTGTTCACATACTCGCCTTCCAAAGCCAGATTTTCGCCTATATTTGCATCAAGTAGTTTTCCCACAATAGTTACCATAGTTCCTTTAAAGTCAAGTATAGCCACAGTGTAACCATTCTGGTCATTTCTAAAAATTATTTCCTCAATAGAGCCTTCAATTTGCATATTTATATTTTAATACCTATTAGTGATAAAAATCAAGCAAAATGCTTGCAACAATTTTTTTTTTCATATATACTAGGAGTGCAAGAGTAATTATGGAACGTGCAAAGAAGATAATAGAAATAGAAGCTTTAACTGAAAATTTATTAAAAAGTCGCAAAAATAGTAGTCTTTTGAGACTTAAGGTTTTGTATTTTGCCTCAGTTTATGAAAATTTGTCGGTAAGTATGATTATAGAAAAGCTTGGAATAAAAAAGTCAAACTTTGCCTTGATGACAGCAGAACTTGAAAAAGAAGGTCTTATTGAAATAAAACAGGCAGAAATAGATAGGCGATGTCGCACCATTCTTTTGACCGAAAGGGGAAGAGAAGAACTTGGTGCTTATCAAAATAATATAGAAGAGAGCTTAGGTGGAACAACTATCGAAGTTGATAAAGCTCTTGACACTTTGATAAGCTATATGAATAAAATAGTATAGGAGCTTAAGGTGAGAATTTATAATACAATAACAAGAAGGAAGGAAGAGTTTCTTCCTATTGTAAAAGACCATGTTGGAATGTATGTTTGTGGTCCAACAGTTTATGGTATGCCACATGTAGGGCATGCAAAGAGCTATATTAACTTTGATATAGTTCATAGAGTTTTTAAAAAGCTAGGCTATAAGGTTAAGTATGTTCAAAATATAACTGATGTAGGACACCTTGTAGGTGATGGTGATGAGGGAGAAGACAAAATTTCACGTCAAGCAAAACTTGAACAACTTGACCCTTATCAAATAGCATATAAGTATGAAGTTGAATATTTTGATGCTATGGATAAGCTGAATGTGCTACGTCCTAGTATATCATGCCGTGCAACAGGCTTTATTGTGGATATAATTGAGGCTGTACAAGAAATTGTCAATAAAGGCTATGGCTATGTTACAAAAGAGGGAAATGTTTACTTTGATGTTCACAAATATCCAAATTATGGACAGCTATCAAATAGAACTCTTGATAAAAATGTGAGCGGTGAGAGAATTGAAATTGCTGACGATAAGAAAAATCCTGAGGATTTTGCACTTTGGAAATCAGTAGATGACAAAACTCTTATGAAATGGAAAAGCCCTTGGGGTGAAGGTTGCCCGGGCTGGCATATAGAATGTTCGGTATTAGGCCGAAAGTTTTTGGGTGAAGAATTTGATATACATGGTGGCGGAATAGATAACCTTTTTCCACATCATGAGTGTGAATGTGCTCAAGGAGATGTGCTTACTGGCAAAGTTCCAATGCACTATTTTATGCATAATAACTTGGTTACGGTAAATGGTACAAAAATGGGAAAGAGCCTTGGAAATTTTATAACACTCAAAGATTTGTTTGAAAAATATGACCCAATGATAGTTAGATACTACATTTGCCAGTTCCATTATAGAAGCGCAGTTGACTTTAATGAAGATGGTCTTAAGCTTGCAAGCAAACAATTTGCTAAACTTGAAGAAGTGGTTAAAAAGCTTTATAATATCACCCAAGATGATAAAGAGCCAACAGACACGCTTGGTGAAATATATTCAAATAGTATAGAAGCGATGAGTGACGATTTTAATACGCCCGTCGTAATGGCTGAGGTTATCAAATTTGTCAAAGAAGCAAATTCAGCAATAACAAATAAAAATATCGAAAAGGCAAAAGAAGCCAACTTTATAGTGAAAAATCTGCTTGAAGATGTTTTGGGATTAAAATTTGATAAAACAATAAAGGAAGAATTAGGCGATATCCCGAATGAAATTAAGACTAAGGCAGAAGCTAGATGGCAGGCAAAGAAAAATCGTGACTTTGCAAAAGCAGATATATTGCGAGCTGAACTTGTAAAACTCGGCTATGAAATTTTAGATTCAAAAGATGGCTATCAAATTAAAAAGATTTAAAAAGCGAACTTGAATTAAAGTTCGTTTTTTTGCTTTATAAATTTATAATTTCTAGAATTTTAAACCTAAATAATATTTTTAATAAAATTAAATGGCACCCTATTGACAAGTGTACTTCATTATGTTAAACTTAAAAATATTTGGAGGTTTTATGTTTAATTTTAAGCGTGAAGATGCAACACAAGCAAATTTTGAAAAGTTTTTAAAAAAGATTCAAACTGGCAATTTCTATGGTTATTGTGCCAATGATGCACAGGTTTTAACAGATGATATAAGGTTGTTTAAAGTACTTTTAGCAGTTGAGGAAGAAAGAAGAAATAAAAAGGCAGAAGAAACAAACGAAACACCATACGACATTTCAGTTTTGGAAACTTTTGGATACAAATTGTCAAAAGATGCTGAGGTAGACGCATTGTTCAAAAATGCTCTCTATGTAGAGCAACAAGATTGTCAAGATGGTTGGACTGGACGTAATGTAGGTGGACATATAGTTATTGTTTTGACTAACTCACCAGAAAGATTGAAAGAATTTGTGCAACCAATCGTTAACAATCATGTTGAAGAATTTCAAATAAAGTTGGAAAGAGGT
>CARFEX010000051.1 GCA_948971535.1 uncultured Eubacteriales bacterium
CAAAGTACTGCTCAATTCCACCAAGTGCAGGAAAGTATGTGGTAAGAAGAACTTATAATAGTGAAACAACTCAAAATTTTGATTACTACGAAAGAGATATTTCTTTAACTATAGATAACTACAATGTAATTTCAGAACAAGAAACTGTAACAAGCCAAGTTTATCAAGACAAGGCAGGCAAAAATTATTTCAAAACTGAAGAAATTTTAACACGCCCAGTTAAAGACGATGCTAGTAACTTGGAAATAGAATGTTTTGTTTATCTTTCTGTGGACGGAAGCAAAGTCTATGGAAATGGTGAAGACTTCTATCTTTTAAATAGTGAAAACAAATTTGTTTTGATTGCTGACAGAGATTTAGGAACAATTAAAAACAACACTTCTCTTGAAAGTATTGTTGGTGGCGATATACTGCTTAGTATGTTCAGCGGAGAAGGCAACTCTTCTATCCAAGTTTCACTTCCTTCTTATAGCAAAGATACAGGGCTTAATAATGGCTCACTTTTCACACAAGAATGGTTCACAGAATATGAAGAGCCAAAAACTCTTGTGGTTGAAACAAACAAACTTCCACTTTCTATCAATATTCCAACTTACAAATACACTACTGGAACAAGTTATAACAATGGCAATAATAGCTTTTCAACTGATATTAACAATCCGCTTTCAGCTTACAGCAATGCAAGAATTGAAAAAGTTGAACTTGAAAACCAAGCTACTAAATACAATGTTGTAATCAATGACGAAATAACTGGTGACAAGATAATTCTTAAAAGCTATTATGATGAAACAGAGGCTATAAATTATATAAATAACAACAACTGCACTATAGAACAATACAAACTCTATGCAGAAATTACCTATACTGGCATAAACAATGAAAAATTGTATTACCAAACAAATAAAAACAGTTTTGCTGGCAATTTCTTAAATTTCTATCAAGTTGAAAAGCTTGGTGATGAAATTATCAGTACAAGCAAGCCTGTTACTTTCTCAAAAGCAGGAACTTATCAAGTGACTATTTATCAGGCTTACAATGAAGGCTCTATGACTGGCTCTGAATTACCTGAACTTAAAAGCTTCTATAAATTTAAATTTCAAATAAAAGAGGCTTATCCAGAATTTGATATTCTTAATAGTCAAAATATAGAACTTAACACCTACAATCTTAGCAATTCAAACAAAGATATTACAGCTTATACAAATGACGATATAGTTAAATTCAGATGGTTTGATTCTACTAGCGACTTTGTTGCAAATATCGATAAAACTAAAATTTCTTATACAACTTATAATGGTATTCAAACAATAAATCAAGGCTATATTTCCCCTGACCTAATCAAAACCAACAAGCTTGAAAATACATTAGAGTTTAATTTAAACGATTTAGGCCTATGGAAAAATGGCAACTTTATTGAAGTGGAAATGCAGTTTGAAGGGCATAATGATGAGTACTACACTACAACTCGAAAGAAAGTTGTTGTTGACTACTCTGCTCCACTTGATAATCTCTCATATTTAATGGATAACCTTGCAAGCGCAGCAAACTTTTTCCCTAGATTATCCCAAGAGAAAAATATGAGAACACTCCATGATTACAAGCAAAATATTATAAATACTAATTCTTGGAATGATTATCAAACTAACCTTGAAAAGGTAAGTTTTTCATATTCTAATAGTGACGGAATTTTCAAATACTATTCTTACACTGTTGACAAAGCATTCTTTACTGAACTTTTACCTCAATCGCTTAATAAAAATCCTACTGGTGTAAATAAAATCTATTATAGAGCAATAGACTATAAAGGCGAATATAAACAAGTTACAAGAAATAGTTTCTCAGAAGGAAATTATAGAGATATTGATAATATCGAGGATGACAAAATCAACCTAAACACAAATGAATATTTTGAAATAGTTGAGTTTGATAGAGCAATGAATATGGCTGTTTATGTAGTTCACCTCAACACAAAAACCGAAAATGAAAATGCTCAAAATAACATAGCTATATCCTATGAAAATGCTCGTGGCAATGCAGGTCAACTGACCGACAATGAAATAGACACAACACAAGAGCAAATAAATATTTACTCAAATAGTGGCTTTGAAATAACCAATTTAAATTATAATGATGACAGTTGGGGTTATTACCAAATTAAACTTGGCAATGAAATTTATTCTAACACTTACCTTGCAAGTCCTTGGCTTGATAATGGAATGATTTATAGAATAGGGCTAAGTAACTATACTCCAGTTTCTATTTCAGAACTATTTAAAAATATTACTTCAAGCGACAAAAAACATTCACTCACCGTTCTTGACAGATACAATGCTGTGAGCAAAGAGATTTTTATCTCTATAATGGACGCAAATTTAATTACCAATAAAACTAACGATGTTTCTGGCAATCCAGTTTTAGAAATTTATACTGAAATCGATAATGAGAGAGCGACAATCTTCCCTGTCAAAATTGAAATACAACAATACGTTGAAAACAACTGGACAGGAGTTTACATTGGTGAAAACTCAAATCTTTCTTGGCCAAACAACGATTTTGTTACATTCGATTATCAATCAGGTATACTTAAAATCACTGTCAATATAGGCGAAAGTAAAAATGGAAAACTTAAATATATTATCACCGACAACTTTGGCAATAAAACTACTATTATTCAACTTTCTGATGAAGAAACTTGCAAAGAGGTTGTAGATTCGACAGGTTACGAAATGAGTGCTATTGCGAGTGAAAGTGACGGTTCAATAACTTATCTTTCTTCAAAAACTTTGCGATATCAATTCAATAATCTCATTCATAGAATAATTATTTCCAAGCTTGAAAGTGATGGTTCATTTAAAGATATAACTTCAACAAGTACGAGATTTGACACAGTGCCAAACACAAAAAATATCAGTTATTATGAATTTACACCTATTGCAGGTCAAAAGAATTATGATAATGTTTATAGAGTTAAAGTGTATGAACTTGAAAATTCTACTAGATTAGTACAGGAAAACACTACACCTGTAAAAGTGATTAATATAAGAATTTACAATAAACTCCCTGAATTATCAAAAGTCCCAACCGATAATAATTCAAACTTAATTTATTTCAAAGATAAAAACGATGAAATAATAACAGACTTTGGACAAGATAGTTATAATACAACTATTGATTTTAACGGAACTGCTTACACAACAAAAGCTTACTCAATTACAACCTACTCAGACAGTATGACCGTACATTTTGATAATGGTCAATACAACCAAGCCGATGGCAAATATAGTTATCTAGACCAATATAGTTATTCAGTTTATTTTTCTCGGGATAATGGTACTTCTTGGATTAACATAAATGAATTTTATGATAACTTCCGTTTTAGTGGCGCAGGTGATTATTTATTCTTAATTAAATATGACAATGATGAGTTTCTTACTGATAATTTCAAACTTATAAAACTTACTATACTCAACTCTTCATCAATTTTCTATTATATCACTGTTGACGGAATACAAATTTCCAAAGCTCTAAACAATGACGGCTCTAACAAGATTTATACCTCAAAAAGCGGGAAAGAGTATGACACTAACTACTTTGTTTCAATTCCTTACAACGATAGAGATTCTCATCTCAAAATATACGCTAATGAAGAACTTGGCGTTAAGTGCAATCTAAAAACAACTGAAGCTACTGGAACAAATGTTTTTGTTGAAATATATGAATATACTTGCGATTACTCAAATGGTCACTTTACAATCATATATATACCAGCTAGCAATGATATACTGAAAAACTTGGATTATGTGAGTGTTTCAAATATTACAACAACACTTATTAATCCAAATCAAAATAGTGAAATTATAGCTGTAAGCAAAGAAAAAGCTAAGTTTGACAGCCTTAAAATATCTTGGACAGGTTATTATGGAATAAAAGAAAACCTTATAAATGTTAGAGTTTCTAAACTTAATGATGGTGTCTTCAAAGATATTCACATTGATATTTATCAAGAGGGCGACCAAAATTATATTTATCTTGATAAAGCTGGTAGTTACCATCTAGAATTTAGAGATTCTTCTGAACCTGCCAACATACATCGTTTTGGGTTAAATAATTTTTACAACTTGGTATTTTTAAATTCGGTACCTTTCCTTGTTAGTTCAGTTGATGAAGTTAGTGGTGAAGAAATAACTTCTGAACCAGTTGAAAGAGCTATTTATAACAATGAAGTTAAAATTAGGCTCGTTGACTTAAATGCTTACTTTAATGCTTCTGGTTACCCTACAATTTCAGTTACAAGAAATGGAGAACCTTACACTAATTTCACTCATGCTAACTATGTTTATGCATTTAAAGAACCTGGGTATTATAAAGTTAAGTTCTCTGCAACTTACAATTATCCTGACCCAGACAAAGCACCTATTGAGCTTCGTGAAAAGGAATTTACATTTACTATAATCAATAAAAATGAGTCAAACATCTCATATCAAATAAGCCCTTATGCTAATTACTACATAGAAAAAGTTTTAAGATACGAAAACGACAAAGCAGATGCTATTGATATAACTGAAATACTTAAAACATTATTCAAAAAGAATGTAGTAGTAGTTAATGGAAAGCAATACCTTAACACCCTATTATTGTCTAACTATGATGACAAAACTGGTACAGGAAGATATGAAATAACTGTTAATACAGGAACTAACAATTATAAAGAGATTACAGCTCAAAGTTTTAAATTTGATATTTGGATAAATGATGCTCTTCCTCCAATAGAAGTTTCTATAGCTGAAGGACAAACAACTTCTGATACTATCATGGTTCGTTTTAATCCTAGAAATTTGTTTAATGCAATCGGAGATAGTTATATAAAGATTGATAGCAAGATTTGGGAAATCAATGCAGAAACTATTGAAACTTTACCTACAACTCTTTCTATCACAAATGCAGGTGTACACTATATACAAGTTTACACTGCAAGCGGAAATCTACTTTATTCTTACAAAGTAGTTAAGAAAGACCCTCTTAACGTTTGGGCAATCATAGCTATTGTTATCGGTGTGCTTGCCGCAATCGCAATAGTGATTATAACAATAAAATTGCGTAAACGACTTAAAGTAAAATAAAGATTTAGTTTCAAAATCTTAATGACTTAGTTATTGCAACTAAAAAAAGAACTCTAAAAAGAGTTCTTTTTTAGTTACATTAATGATTATGGCACATTTTTATACTTTTTTCTTTCATACATATTTATTATAAGACATTTAAATTTAAAGTATTTTAAATAACAAATAAAAAAGATATTCATAATAAAATATCTTTTTTTTAAGTTTTTATAATGTAACTGTAACTTTAATTCCAGGTCCCATAGTAGAAGCAATAGCAACACTCTTGAAGTATTGTCCTTTTGCAGCTGCTGGTTTTGCTTTGATAAGTGCTTCAATAACTGTGTTGAAGTTGTCAACAAGTTTATCTTTTCCAAAGCTTACCTTTCCTAAGATTACGTGAACGATATTGTTCTTATCAAGTCTGTATTCAACCTTACCAGCTTTAGCGTCATTGATAGCTTTTGCAACGTCCATTGTAACTGTTCCGCTCTTTGGATTTGGCATCAAGCCTTTTGGTCCAAGAACTCTAGCTACACGGCCTACAATACCCATCATATCTGGTGTTGTAATACATACGTCAAATTCAAGCCATCCGCCTTGAATTTTTGCAACGATATCTTCAGCACCAACATAATCAGCACCAGCTTTTACAGCATCGTCTGCTTTGTCACCTTTTGCGATAACTAAAACTTTAAGGCTTTTACCTGTTCCGTGAGGAAGGATACATACACCACGAACTTGTTGGTCCGCATTTCTTCCGTCAACACCAAGTCTTGCGTGAAGTTCAACTGTTTCATCAAACTTTGCTTTTGGAAGTGAAAGAAGAGTATCAATAGCGCTTGAAATATCTTTTGAACTAGAAGAAATCATTTCAACTTCTTGTTTTTGTTTTTTAGTAAGTTTCATAATGCCCTCCTCTTAGTCCACAACTGTAACGCCCATACTTCTTGCAGCGCCTTCTATCATAGACATTGCAGATTCAATTGAAGTGCAGTTAAGGTCAGGCATTTTTGTTTGTGCGATTTCTTTAACTTGAGCTTTTGTTATAGTTCCGACTTTTGTTTTGTTTGGCACTCCAGAACCCTTTTCAAGACCAATAGCCTTCATAATAAGAACGGCTGCTGGTGGAGTTTTGAGTACGAATGTGAAACTTCTATCAGCATAGATAGTTATCACTACAGGAATAATAAGTCCTGCTTGAGAAGCTGTCTTCTCATTGAATTCTTTGGTAAAACCAGCGATGTTAATTCCATGTGGTCCGAGTGATGAACCAACTGGAGGTCCTGGTGTGGCTTTACCTGCTGGCAATTGGAGTTTTACCATTGCCGCAACTTTTTTCTCTGCCATTTTTTCCTCCTTTAAGTGGTGCTATGACGGGTTGCAGTTCCCATCTCCCACAAACTAAGATGAAAGCATTTTGCCCTCAAATATATAAAGCATTTTCATGCGATATACCAAAAAAAACGTCAAAACCGAGTTTCAACGTTTTT
>CARFEX010000052.1 GCA_948971535.1 uncultured Eubacteriales bacterium
AGGTATTGACATTTCTCCACCCATGCTATAACATAAAGATATATAAAGATAATAAGGAGAAAATTATGAGCAATAAATTAGAAACTTTAGCTATAAACTGTGAATGGGAAACTTTTAATAAAGACATTAGCAATTCTTGGAGCGGACACTTGGTTATAGATAAAACAAACCATCACTCTTTTATTGGAATTGTAACTGATACTGATAAAAAGAACTCAAATTTACCCTACACTCATTTTGTTATCGGCTCGATAGTAGAAGGGAAAGGACTCGTTTTATTCAAAGTTGATATGTTTGAAACACAATATGACCTTATCAACTTCGAAGCATTTAAAAATGACAAAACCAAAAGTTATGACGGTGAGTTTTCTGCTTTTACTTTTATTGGTCCTTGCACACTTGGTACTACAAATTTTACTATTGAACAAGAAAATTTGTCTGACCTAGAAATACAGGATATTTTACAAAAGTCAGAGAATTGCAAACAAGAAATTCTTAACAGACCTAACTCTGACTTAAACAAAATATATGTTGAAGCTATTCTTAATGATAAAGAACCTGAAAAAACAATACAGCTTATAGAAAGCAGATATGAAAAGTCAAAAAACGAAAAAATGGTAAATCCGATTAAAAAAACATGTTATAAGTCTGAAGAAGTTGAAAAATCCTATACCGATGAGGAATTTATTGAAGACTTTATAAATGCCCATAAGTATAACTCAGCCGAGGATTATTTTAGAGACCAATCAGATGTAGACAATTCCGAACAAACAACCGAAGATAGTGAATACAATTTTGAAACTTTTGATTTAGATAACTCAGAAAACTTTCCTTTTTAATAGAACGAATTAGAAATCATAATTTTATTTTTATATATACTAAAAAAACACCAAATTAATAATTTTGGTGTTTTATTTGTGTTTTAAAGTTCATATAGTTATATTTTTATTGATTTTAGTTCAAAGGCTTAGTTTTAGGTAGATTTTTTCCTCGTGGATATTTCTTGTTTGTTGGTGCAACTTTCTTTATAATTACAAAGTTGCGGATTGCATCTATTTCGTTAACTTCTATAGTAAAAACTTTTTCTATTTTTCCACCAAGTGTTTTAATTGCATTTTTTCCAATTTCAAGTTCCTCTTCAAGCTTTTGAGATTTGTACATTACTACTTTTCCACCTATCTTTACAAATGGCAACAAATATTCAGATAGGGTAGGGATTTGTGCTACAGCACGTGAAAGCGATACGTCAAACTTTTCTCTATATTGCTGACAATAATCTTCTGCTCTAGCATGTACGCAAGTGCATTTATCAAGGCCTAAAAGATTAACAACATCATTAAGAAAATTAACTCGTTTTTGCAAGCTGTCTAATAGTGTAAGCTCTATATCTGGTCTTAAGATTTTCAGGGGAATCCCAGGAAAGCCTGCGCCAGTTCCCACATCGATAACCTTAGCGTTTATTGGAATTTCTTTTGCTGGAAGAACGCTGTCTAAAAAATGTTTGTATATAACTTCAGTTTCTTCAGTTATTGAAGTAAGATTAAACTTTTCATTTTCTTGAATCAAATATTTGTAATAAGAAAAGAATTGAGTTTCTTGTTCTTCGCTCAATTCAAATCCATATTTAGTAAACACTTCACTTAATTTTTCTTTCAAATTCTTTTACCTTTAATATTTGTTATTATTTTTTCTTTCTATCTTTCTTCTTTATACTTTTTTACGAGTACTGTAAGTACAGCAATATCTGCAGGGGATACCCCTGAAATTCGTGACGCTTGTCCAATGTTAAGAGGTTTTATTTCTGCCAGTTTTTCTGCAGCTTCAAGTCTAAGTCCATGATATTTAAAATAATCAAAATCATCTGGAATATTTATTTTTTCGTTTCGATAAAATTTGTCTATTTCTTCCTGTTGTTGTTTGAGATAACCTTCATACTTAACCATTATGTTCATTTCGTTGATTATTTCATAACTGAATTTATCAAAAACATGAAGCAGTTCATTAACTTTAAAAGCATTGATATTTGAACGTTTTAACATGTCCTTAATGGTTACACTTTCTTTTGGAATACTTTCTCCATTTTCAATATAGAAATTTTTAATAGTTTCATCTATCTTATATCTTGTTTTTAAAACTTCAAAAATTTCGGCCAGTTTTTTGTTTTTATTTTTGAAAACTCTATATCTTTTGTCATCAACAAGTCCAACTTTGCGGCCTATTTCAGTTAGACGCAAGTCTGCATTATCTTGTCTTAAATAAAGTCTATATTCTGCACGTGATGTCATCATTCTATAAGGTTCATTCGTGCCTTTTGTTACAATATCATCAATTAGAACTCCAATATATCCGTCACTACGTTTTAAAACAAGTTGTTCTTTATTTTGAAGATATAATCCAGCATTGATGCCTGCGATAAGCCCTTGTCCTGCAGCCTCTTCATATCCGCTAGTTCCATTAATTTGTCCTGCAAAGAATAGACCTTTTATCTTTTTATATTCAAGAGTTGGCAAAAGTTGTGTTGGCTCTATACAATCATATTCGATAGCATAACTATCTCTCATAATCTCAGCATTTTCAAGTCCACAAACCGAATGAATCATATCTTGCTGAACTTCCACAGGCATTGAAGTTGAAAAGCCTTGAATATAAACTTCGTTGGTGCCTAGTGCTTCTGGTTCCAAGAAAAGTTGATGTCTTTCTTTATCAGCAAATCTTATTATTTTGGTTTCAATAGAAGGGCAATATCTTGGACCAATACCTTTTATCATTCCAGAGAAAACAGGGGCTTTATCGATGTTGTTTCTGATGATATCGTGAGTTCCCTCATTAGTATAAGTGAGATAACAAACAGCTTTATTCTTTGGCTTTCCTTTTGTCATAAACGAAAAGTTTTGTATATCACTTTCACCATATTGTATTTCAAGTTTTGAGTAATCTATACTTCGGCTATTTATTCGAGCGGGCGTTCCTGTTTTAAAACGTAATAATTTCAAGCCTAACTTTTCTAAAGATGCGGACAACTTTTGAGCATTCATAAACCCATTTGGCCCTACATCTTTGGTATAATCACCAATGATGATTCTGCTTTTTAAATATACTCCTGTTGCAAAGACAATCGCTTTACACTGATAATCCATGCCGACAGCCGTTTTGACTATTTTATTTCCGTCCTCATTACATACAATATCAACAGCCTCGCCTTGACGCAAAAATAGGTTAGGAGTGTTTTCAATAGTATTTTTCATTTCGCTATGATATTTATGTTTATCAGCTTGAGCTCTTAAACTTTGCACAGCTGGACCTTTACCACTGTTGAGCATACGAAGTTGAATAAGTGTTTTATCTATATTTATTCCCATTTCTCCGCCAAGAGCATCAACTTCTGCTACAAGCTGTCCCTTGGCAGTTCCACCAATAGAAGGATTGCATGCCAAAAAAGCCACTGCATCTAAACTGAGTGTTAATAGCAGTGTTTTATTTCCCATTCTTGCAAGAGCGAGTGCAGCCTCACAGCCAGCATGCCCAGCACCAATCACAATCGCATCAAATTTTTCCATCTGGCTTATTATATAACAAAGCAAACAAAAAAACAAGAAAATAATCTTCTTGTTTTTAATCTGTTAAATTTTTATCAAAATATGGGCTGTTGAAAAATTCTTGAATTGAAATGTCTAATACATTAGATATAGCAATTATAGTTGAAATACGAAAATCGTTTTTCTTGCCGTTTACTAATTTGTATACATTATCTCTATCCAATCCTGAATTTTTGAAAACTTTATAAGTTGTTGTGTCTTTTTGTTTTATTAACTCATTAAGTCTTAATGATACAGCTTCGCTTACTTTCATTTTTTCCTCTTTCCTTATTATGTACTATAAATAAAAAATATTATTCAGCTTATTTACTGAATAATATCTAAAAATTTGTCACTATTGAAAAAATCTATTATGCTTATATTTAAAGTATTACATATTGCTGATATGGTTGAAAGTTTAACGTCTGTATTTTTGCCTTTAACTAATCTATATAAATTATCTCTGTCTAAACCCGAACTAACTATCAGTTTATAAATACTCATATCACGTTCAGAAAGTAATTCAGATAATCTTAAAGAAATTGCCTTATTTAAAGTCATACATACCTCTTATAAGAGCATAATATATTCGTTTTTAAAAATATTCAGTTTTAAACACGAAATGATTTGACTTTTTGTTAAATATTTAATATATTCGGTGTATGAGGTGAATATGGGAAAAATATGTACTTTCGCAGGTCATTCAAATTCTTGGCAATTAAATTGTGATATAAATTCTTTATGTTTTATTATTGAAGAGAGTATTATAAAAGGTTTTACCATTTTTTATGTTGGTAATCGTGGTGATTTTGATAAAATGGTTTTTAATGTTCTTGATATTTTAAAAGAAAAATATCCTCATATAAAGATATATGAGGTTTTAACATATTATAATTATAAACATGACAATATCAGTCGTGAAACCATTTATTTAAGTACTGAAAAAGTTTTTTATAAAAATGCAGTAACTAGACGTAATCAGATAATGGTTGAAGAAAGCGACCTTTTAATTTGTTGTGTAAAATATAAATCTGGCGGTGCTTATAATACATACAAGTATGCTCTAAAATTAAATAAAGATGTAATAAATCTTTATACAGAAGAATTGTTGTGATTTTTCTATTTTCCCAAGCAGAACTTTGAAAAGATAAGGTCTATTATACTTTCATTTTCACATTGACCTGTGATTTTGCCAAGACTGTTCCAAAGTGATTTAATTTGCATTGCTATTATATCCATACTTTGCTCCTTTGATAGCAGTATGCTTTCAATAATATTTTCACATTCATTTAAAATAGCAATTTGTCTTTCATTTATAATAATCGTCTTACCAAAATCAATTTCTTTTGAAATAAGGTTGTTATAAATATTTTCCTTTAAGTTATTTATCCCTTTATTTTGAAGTGCTGAAACTTCTATTTCATTTTCAAATTTATTTAATTTTCTTTCTTTATCAGATTTATTTACAACTATTAAATGATTTGATTTTTTTACTAACTCATAGATTTGTTTATCATCTTCACTCATTTGACGAGCACCGTCTAAAACAAAGAGTGTAATATCTGCATTATCAATAGCCTTTTTACTTTTTTCAATACCAATTTTTTCTATAACATCACTTGCATCACGTATACCTGCGGTATCTATAAAATTGAGTTTGATGCCTTTATAAAAAATCTGTTCGTTGACTATATCACGAGTTGTTCCTGCAATATCAGTAACTATAGCTTTTTCTTCTCCTATAAGAGCATTGAGAATACTAGATTTCCCAACATTAGGTGAGCCAACAATCGCAACAGAAATACCTTTACTTAAATATCTTGCATTTTTGCTTTCTTCGATAAATTCGTCAACTTCAGTTTTAACTTTTTCTATTGTTTTAAATATCTTTTCTTTTGCACTTTTCTCAAAGTCTTCCTCTGGATAATCAAGAGTTGCTTCAATTTCAGCTATAACTTCAGTCAAGTTGTTTTGAAGATTGTTTATCTTTGTTTTAAGTTGTCCGTCTGCAACAGCAAGAGAAGCTTTAAGTTCGCCTTCGCTTTCTGCATTTATTTCTCCGATTATTGCCTCTGCCTCGTCAAGACTAATCTTTCCATTTTCAAAAGCGAGTTTAGAGTATTCTCCCGGCTCTGCAAGCACTGCTCCGTTATCTAAAAGAGTATTTAGAATTTTTTGTGTTAAAAGCATTCCTCCATGCACTTGAAATTCCACCATGTCTTCGCCAGTATATGATGCAGGGGAACGGAAATATACCATAAAACATTTTTCCTGAGATTTATCAGCAAAACAAAAATTTCCTAGATATAACATTTTAGGAGTTATCTTTTTGTAATCTATATTTTTTGAAACAAAAACCTTTTCTGCCACATTTAGACAGCCTTTTCCACTCATTCTAACTATTGAAATTGCACCCTTACCAAGAGGTGTTGATATACTTGCTATAACTCTTTCCATGTGCACATTATATCATAGTGAAAAATAAAAGGCAATTAACTTTTGACTCTTGACAAATCAAAAATTTGAGTTATACTTTTTTTGGAGATAAAATAATGTTAGATAATATATTTATTAGAACAGGGGAATATTATAGAGTTTTATCAAAAATAAAACTGGTTTTTGAAATGGGTTATTGGCCAAGCCAACCTATTATTAAATATACTCTCAGTAGTTACAACAAAACAAACTGTTTAGGTCATGCTGTATTCAATTTGCCAAATAAAATTCTTGATAGAGTAATTACAAACACCTCAGATTATAGCGAGCAACGTGATGTTTTTTCTATTGATAAAGAAAATCTTACATGTAAAAATATTCAACGTGAGCTTTATAGTAGATTAAAATTTTTAGGCTTAGTAATTAAACCTATTTTAAAAGAAGAAACAACTTCTTTTGGTGCTTGGA
>CARFEX010000053.1 GCA_948971535.1 uncultured Eubacteriales bacterium
AATCAATCATAACAAATACTATTAAAATTTATATTAATTATGATATGCAGGTATAACAATTTATTTATATTATTCTCTTCCTAATTTGTCTTTTTTTAAAAATCTAATCTTCCTGCAAAGAAGTCAAGAGATACATTATATAAATCAGCTAATATACAAAGTTCTTCAAAAGATATTTCTCTTATACCAAGTTCGTATCGACTATAATTTGAACGTGATGTATGTAAAATATTAGCAATCTCCCATTGCTTTTTGTCTTCCTCATTTCTTTTATATTTTAATTTTTTTCCTAATTCAATATAAAAATCTTCTTTCATTTATTGACATAGTACCACATTGTCACTATAATAATAAGCGAGGCTCCTATTTGGAGCTACATAAATGGAGTAAAAGAATGAACCAAATCAACCTATCAAAAGCTATTTTTTTAGAGTTACAACTTGATAGAAAGAAATCCGATACTTTCAACAATGACGAAATTTTGCTTAATAACACACTTGACGAGAAACAGAAGCTATTATTTGAAAACATTAGGCTTGGTTATCAAAGTAACCAAAGTTTTCGTGACCAATATGTTGTTAAATATGTTTTGAACTACATATCAAGATTATGTTCTACAAGCAATGACATATTTTTCGACTAACCTTTAAAAATAGCTTTTAAAATCACACCAAACACAAAGCTGACTGTTGCTAGGAATACACTTCGCAGTACTAGCATTGCAAAAGCTTTGCGTTGCTTTTTGGAAACATTAATTTAAAATAATTGTTTGCTTTATTTTATTATCAACAAAGTAAAATAAAAATTGCAACGATTAATTTCGTTGCAATATTTATTTAATACAGAAAGTTGCATAGAGTGGCACTGATTTAATATTATTATCAAACCCAAAGTTTTTGGCGGAAATACGAATTGCATATTTGGGTTTAAATTGTTGCATATAAACTGATAAACTTCTTGAACGAGTATTTTCACCAGATTTGACCTCAATAGGTATAACATCGTTTTTAATTCGAGTTACAAAGTCTATCTCTGCATCAGAATTGCTTGTCCAATAATATGAGTGCAAATTATTGATTTTAAGTTGATTGTATACATAGTTTTCAGTCAAACCACCTTTAAATTCAAAATTATTATTATCTAAAAGTATATCACCAAGTTGAACTTTTTGACTAGCACAACACAATCCTACATCGTTCATATAAAATTTAAAATCATCAAGTGATTTAAATGCATCAAGTGGCAATTTAATTTGTTCTATTTTAAAAAGTTGGCTTGCTACACCTGCTAAACATAACCATTCAATAGCATCTTCAAACTCCCTTGCTCTTCCACCACTTTTGATTAATGAATATTTAAATTTTTTATTTTCTTTTGCTAATTGAGTTGTTATACTCTTGTAAACAAGTCTAACCTTTGGAATTTCAGTTGTTTTATTGTACTTGCTCATATCATTAAAATACGATTGTAGTATGAAATCTTGTTTTACTCTGACTAACTCCAAATTACCAGACTTTATAAATTCTTCTACTACTTCTGGCATTCCACCCACATATAAATAATTTTTATATAAATCCATAGCTTCAGTGTGAAATGGTTTTGCTAAAGGAAGATTTTCTTTATAACATCTTTTAATTTCTGCTATCAATACTTGATAATTTTCATTTTGCGCAAGCAAAAATTCCTCAAAATCCAAAGGGCTCATAGTCATAAATTGTACTTTCCCAACGGGGAATGAATAGCTCTCTCTATTTACCGACACACCTAACAATGAGCCTGTAGCTATTATATGATATTCATTAGCATTTTCATAATAATATTTAAGAGAAGTCAAAGCTCTTGGGCAACATTGTATTTCATCAAAAATAATCAAAGACGAACCCTTATAAATCTCTTTCTTTTTATGAGCCCCTATCAATCTCAAAATTCTAGTAGGTTCCAAAACTTCGAAAAAATCTTTTAAACTTTCATCTTGTTCAAAATTACAATATATCACATTTGTATATTCACGACTGCCAAACAAATTCGTAATATATGTTTTGCCCACCTGTCTTGCTCCTTGTAAAATTAAAGGCTTTCTATCATTTGAATTTTTCCAGTCTTTTAAATCTTGATATATTTTTCTTTCCATTTGTATCTCCTTGCTATAATGATAATATAAAAAAATGCAAAAATCAACTATTTATGCCACAAAATTGGAGATAAGTATCTTGATTTTTTACACTTTTTAGGAGATAAGTGTATTTTTTCATTTAACCTTTAAAAATAGCTTTTAAAATCACACCAAAAACAAAACTGACTGTTGCTAGGAATACACTTCGCAGTACTAGCATTGCAAAAGCTTTGCGTTGTTTTTTGGAATCTGCAAGAAATGTACGACCTTTATTTTTTAAAGTTACACAATAATAATAACCATTTTTACTATCTGACACCACAAAATCGAGATAATTTTCCATAGAAAGATAAGCCATGATTTCATCAATTTCTGCTACTGTAAGCACAACCTTACTGCTAGCAGACATTGCTATTTCATGTGGAGAAATAAGGTGAGTTTTCTTACCCGAACACACCTTGCATAAATATGACATCACAAGTTTTTCCTTCCGACTTGTCATTGGCTCTCCTAAAATATTATAAGGTTAAAGATTGAACTATTTTTATATTAAATTTTTGACGCAACAACAAATTTATATGCGTGCTTTTTTATATAAAAAATAATTGCCATCTTTGCTGACAATATTAGGTTGGGTAAATTCATTAAAATTATGAGTTTATACAATATTTTTTTAAATAGCAAAAACAAGAGTTTTTTTATCATGTAGTGTTATTATAACCATATTTTTAATCTTACTTTTGAAAAAAATAAAACAAGATAGAACTGAACACTTAGGGTTTCCGAAGGGTGCCACCGCAAGCGCTTGCCATATTATGGCAAGCTAGCAAATTGCTTCCACAATTTGCTCATGACACAAATATTTTTGTGGTATGAGCTTGCGGTGGCGAACGAGTAACAATCAAAAAGTACTAATAAAGAAGTTATGAACGAAAAAATCTAACAAAAAAACTGACTTTTCAGTCAGTTTTTATTAAAAACATTCATTTTGATTTTGAATTTTTTCTATTACATTGATAGTCATTGCATCATAGCCTCTATTTTCAAAGCCACTAATATCTTTTAGCATCTCATAAACAAAATCTTTTACGATAACTTGATTTTGGTCAAATTGAACACCAGCCTCTTTAAATACAGCTGGGCTAATCAAAACTCCTCTATCAATAACAACTGTCTCATCATCATAATTTTTGATTTGTTGATAACCTTTTGAATTAAGTGTTCTTCTTTTCTTTCTTAAATTAAGTTCATCATGAACATCACAATACAAAACATAATTTTTATCTAATTTTGCACAATAGTTAGGGCTGTCAGACTCCTTGTCATAAGCAGGACTATTAATATATGCTTCAGCAAATTTGTAAGCTTCTGAATTAGTTAATTCCTCATTATCCAAATCTTCCAAATATTGATTTTCCTCTTCATTAACACCAAATTTTAAACGAGAAGGCAAAGAATTTTTATCAATACTAGTCAAACTTTCATTCATAGGAACTTGCCAAGTGTTGAGCATTTTATCTTCACTTATCTTACTCTTATTAAAAGAGTTATCAATAAACTTGCCAACTTTTGTATTGATATCTTTGATATCTTTATTTTTAATATTGCAATCGAGAACATAAGGCAAAATTCTCAAAGCTTTACAAGAATAATTTAAACCTTTTAATTCATAAAAAGTTCCTTTCTGCTCAAACTTTGGCACCAAATATTCATTCCAAAGTCTATTAAAACCCAAAACAAAAAATTCATTAATTTTATGCGTTTTTGATGAATAATCTTTGATGTAGTACTCAAAAACTTCATTTAAATATTTTCTTGTCTCTTCAATAGTCATCATTTTCGCACCTCTTAATTTTTATTTCCGATAGTTCTATTATACATAAATTCAGCATAATGTCAATAGGTTTTGAAAATGTCGAATTTTGTTAACCCTGCATACTTTCTCAAAGCCTACAAAAAATAAAAGTATGTTAGATATAAAGTCAAAACTAGTTCTAAAAATTATTATAAAAGAATGTCCAAATGGTCAATATTCTATTATCGAGAATAGTGATATTATTTCCGCTTTGCCAAATAAATATAAGTTAGATAGTGAAGGACTTCAAAACACTATGAACTATCTTGAGCATCTAGATTGTGTTTCTATAAAATATGAAGAAGACGGTGTCTATTGTGTATGCGTTTTGCCTTTTGGTTATGAACTGATAGAAAATGACAACCAGCGCAATGAACAATGTAAATCTCCCAACAATTATTGGCTATTTATAATTGTATTTGCTTTGACTATTTTAGGAAGTATACTTGGCAATATAATTTCAAAATTTATTAACTTCTAAATAATATTTACAAAATATATTCAAAAATAAAAATCCCCTCGTTGTACGAAGGGATTTTTTATTGATAAAAAGTTTAATTTTAAGCAAACTTTCTTACCAATCTATTGCTATGAAAACTATAAACACCATCATCACCAACCACAACATGGTCAATATATTGGCATCCAAGTGTCTCACAAATGTTCTGAAAAAATTCAGTCGCTTTTTCATCCTGTTGTGAAGGTTGAGCTGACCCTCCTGGATGATTATGTGTTAGAAAAACCATAACTGCTCTTGACGAAGCCAAATAATTTGAAATGATTATTGGTGAAACACCAACCATATTTATCGAACCTGACGCAAGTTTTCGTTTTGAAATAATTTTACCCAAACTATTCAGTCCTACTATGTACAATTCTTCTGTGTTTTTAAATCGCAAAATTTGTTCACTATAATCATAAATTTTTGAGTAATCGTCAGCAGAAATACGTTTATCTAAATAGCAATCAGTATAAATATTGAAAATTTCAGGAATTTTGGTTAACATCATCGCAGCTCGAGGTCCAATACCATGTACAGTCTGCAAATCATTAATATCAGCATCAAAAACATGTGCGATTGCCCCAAACTTATCAAGGAGCCTGTGCGCGAGCGGATTGACATCACCTCTAGGAAAAATGTAAAACAAAATGAATTCCATTTGTTGAACTTGAGAGAGATTTTCAAGACCCGCTTTATGCACTAACTCGGTTAACCTTTGTCTGTGTCCTTCATGGATATTTTTCTCATTAGTTTTAGGCATAATAACTCCTTTTTATTAAAACAATTATAACATTTTGTGAAATTATTTAAAAGTAATTTTAAGCATTTTTTCAAAAATTTTTAAATTTTATCATATATTTAACAATTCCTAAGCTATCTAAACATATCCAGCCACCTTTCGACACTTTACTCTAAATATCGATAACTTTTCTTATTACATTTATTTAATCTCACTTGGCAATTTTGTAAGACTGCCATTCCCATATATTTCTTCAAATTTACCTTGATTAAATCCTAAACGAGTATACTCATTTACTATTTTATTAGGCTTATCCCAACGACTTTCACCCCAATTACCATATAATCTAGGTATACCTTCATCACCTTTATAAACAAATCCTGTCACTTTAATGCCAGTTCCATCATATTTAGTTATAGTAATAAATTCCTTATGCTTCTTAGTCTCATCTAACTTAATAGATCCCACGTTAGAATTTTCTTGTCCGCCTTTTGAACCAACAACCCCGGCCTTCCCAGCTTTACTAAATTCATTTGAAACAAAGCCTATAATACCGCCTCCATTTCCTGCAGAGCCACCTTGTCCACTCTTAGATATTCCAGTAGAACCTGAACCGCCATTTCCACCATTTCCTGAAACAATCAATCCATTATTTTTATAGTCAGAAGCTCCAGTATATACGATGATATCACCACCTTTACTTCCAGCATCTCCTTGCTTACTGTCACTATCTGGTGTACATTTCTCACGTGATGCCCCATCAGCACCATCTCCAGCAAATATAAATCCATAATTTTCATAGGCAAACATCGCACTTTTATTTGCAAATAGAGTAATGTTTGAACCAGTTCCTTCAGTAGAATTTTTATCTTGAATAGAAAAATGAGATGTAACATTAACTTTGTAAGATATACTATTTAATATTAAGGCTGGATAAGTAGTGTTAAGATTTTCTGTAATTCCGTTTTCTCTAACATTTCCATATAATGAAACATTATCATAAATATTAGCACCATTTAAGTAGCTACCATTTTTTAGTTCTCCTAACATAACAAGATTCTTGATATAACCGTCACTATTTTGACTTGACTGGAAAAGACCATCCTTAGTAGTTTCTCTATAGAAATTTATGAAATAATTATTTCCAGAAATTGACAAAGAACTTCCTTTCTTTAAAATATCTGTGTCAATATTGCCTAAAGAGATATCTTTCATAAGTATTATAGGTAATGGATCTTTAGTTGTTTGCAACCTCAG
>CARFEX010000054.1:0-4280 GCA_948971535.1 uncultured Eubacteriales bacterium
CCCTCATTGACAATATAATCTCTGCCAAGTTCATCTAGGGCTTCTCGGAGAGCTTCTGTTGCCATTTCCCAGTCCTCATCACTACCCATACTATTTTCTGGTCTTGTTGAAAGCTCTACATGATAATCAAAGTTGAAAGTTTTATAAACATAGTCTATAAGTGAAACTACACCTTTTATTTCATCTTTGATTTGTTCTGGAGTCATAAAAATATGTGCGTCATCTTGAGTAAAGCACCTTACACGCATAAGACCACCAAGTTCACCAGATTTTTCATGTCTATGAACAAGTCCAAGTTCGCCTACACGCATAGGAAGGTCACGATAAGAATGTGGTGAATTTTTGTAAACTAAAATTCCGCCTGGACAGTTCATTGGTTTAATAGCAAAATCTGTATCATCTATTTTTGTTGTATACATATTGGCTTTATAATGAGACCAGTGACCTGATGTTTCCCAAAGATGTCTTGAAAGCATGATTGGTGTCATAACTTCTTGGTATCCTGCTTTTTCATGTATTTTATGCCAAAAATCCAAAAGATTATTTCTAACAATCATTCCGTTTGGAAGATAGAAAGGAAAACCTGGACCTTCTGGAGAAATCATAAATAGACCAAGTTCTTTGCCCAATTTGCGATTATCTCTTTTTTTTGCCTCTTCAAGTAATGCGATATAATCGGAAAGTTCCTTTTTTGTCTTGAAAGCATAACAGTATACTCTTTGAAGCATTTTATTTTTTTCGCTACCTCTCCAATAAGCACCATTGACACTATGAATTTTAAATCCAAAATTTTGTAGACGTTTTGATGAATCCACATGTGGGCCTCTACAAAGGTCAAAAAAGTCATCGCCTGTGTAATAGAGAGAAACCTCTTCACTAGCTGGAAGCTCAGAAATAATTTCTGTTTTGTATTCATTACCTTTGAAAAGTTTTAATGCCTCTTCTTTTGACACAACAACTCTTTTAAACTCTTCTCCTTTGTTGAGAATTTCTTTCATTTTCTTTTCTATTTTGTCATACTCATCATTTGTTATCGAATGGTCAAGGTCTATGTCGTAATAAAAACCATCATCAATAGCAGGGCCTATTGTGAGTTTTGCCTGTGGATAAATTTCCATAATTGCCTTTGCAAGTATATGTGCAAGAGAGTGTCTTGCCTTAATAAGTTCTTCATCAACTTTCTTTTCTAGTTTCATTATTTTTCTCCTTTTTCTTATCTTTAATTTTTAAAATTGTAAATAAAATTATTTCTCCTAATAGCACTACTCCCCAAACAAGCAAACTAGTTGGAAAAGATTTGTTGGTCATACCAAGTAGCTTTAAACTTTCAACTCCCACAAAAAGACCAACCATTCTTCCTGTAAAGTTTGAAAAGAGGAAGAATTTTAAATCGAATTTTACACTTCCTGCAACGAAACATAAAAGGTCATCTGGAAAAACAGGTAATAAAACTGTTAGGAAATACCACCACTTTCCTTTTTTATTAAGGTAGCCACTCCACTTATCATAATCTTCATCACTGCCAGCGCACCACCTTACTGCTTTGCGTCCCCATTTACGACCTATAAAATAAGCAACAATGATACCAAGCATATATGCAAGAATAACTGTTAGATAAAACCAAAGGTCATGAAGTGCAAAGTGCATAAATTCGGTTGTAACAAGTTTTGCATAAACCGCAGTATTAAGCACAATATATGCAGGAATAGGAATAAAGCAAACTTGAATAAACATTATCGCGAATAGCACAAGATAGACATATTCACCGCTGTTTTTAGTAAAATTTTCAAGCCAATCTGTGATAACCGAATGTGCAAAGAGTGCTTCAAAGGCAAACATAATTGCTGTGGTAATTATAGTGACTTGCAAAATTTTTAAAAATTGCTGTCTTTTCATTTTTCTTCCTTTTTTTTAGTATAGTCGTGGCAAAACAAAAAAGCCCCTAGAATAACTCTAAGGACGATATTTAAACCGCGGTTCCACCTTAATTGTAGCATTTTAATTGATTATACAAGTTAGGATTAACTTGTCAAATATGCTACCTCTTATTTAAAAGTTTTCTCTGCAAAAGTGGTTTCATATCTATATCCGCTTAGGTTTTTCACCAACCAACCCTTCTCTGTGCGCTAAAATGATAGAACTACTTGTCTTTCACTCAACTATACAATAATATGTTAGCATAATAAAAAATGTTAGTCAAGAAAAAATCAAATTTTTTTATAGCTTTTTAAAACTTTGAACTTGCCCTGAACCTGTGCAGATATTAATACGTTCATCAAAGATTTTTTCTAAGAAGTCAGAGGTTTTACTATTTTTTGTACAATAAAAATTAATTTTTTGTGGTGCAAGGTCTATTATTGAAGATACCAATGCTTCATCATTGAATATTTGTCCAGAGTATTTATCTTCTATCTTATCCTGCAAAACTATTTTATACCCCTGTTCGTCCTCAATCACATTAACTTCTTCTTCACATACATCAAGATTGTCAATCAAAAATTTTAATAAATCCAAAAAAGCATCATTACTAATAAGATAAACTCTATTTTCATTTGCGAGTGCTACAAGCTCTTGCCATTTGGCTTTAAGAGATGCTAACCGAAACTGATAAAAACTTTCAAGATATAAGTTTTTGTCAAAAGTAAGTTGTTTTTGCACCAAAAATTTATCTGTTTCTTTATCAAAGTTAAGTAATGCCTTTTTAAATGCTGTCATACCTATTTTATCATGTTCTGGCAATGACAAAAATTCATCTAAAAAGTTTGCTTTGAAATTTGTGCATATAGTTTGTGTGATTATAGAAGATAAGTTCATTTGAACTTCATCCATATACTCCTCTTCAACTGCAAGTAAAATAGATATAAAATCTTTTTCTTCATGCAAAGTTGCAACTCCGCCTTTTCCGTTTGAAATGTTTTTTATTTGCGAAAAGGTATGCTTTGCAAGCAATGAATTTTCTGATTTAAAATTTAAGGAAAACTCCCACATAAAAACTCCTTTCAAAAGATATTCTATGCAAGGGTTTTAAAAATACTCAAAAAATAAAATACTTTTTGCAGATTGTCAATAAATAATTTGACAAATAAAATAAAAATATTGATAATACTATTAATTGAGGTCTGATTATGAAAGGAAAAACTAAAACATTACTTGCAGGTTTGGTACTAGTGCCAGCACTAGCTTTTGTTGGATGCACTCCTCCTGCAACTTATTCTATAACCACATATTCAAGCAATGAAAACTACGGCTATGCTCATGGTGGTTCCACTAAGAAATTTACTGATGGAACACAATTAACTCTTTCTGCGACAAAAGCACCAAATAAAAATAGCGAATTTTTATGTTGGGTTAAAGACTATAATAAGGTTGTTTCAGAAAGTGATAGTTTTACTCTCACTGCTTCAAGCGCAACTGAAGGCAAATATGTTGCTGTGTTTGCAGAAGAAGAACTTTCTTCTATGATGTTTGCCTCGCCTGTAAATATAGAATATCGAGTGGAAAATGTTGCAAGCTTGAATTATGAAATTTCTTATGCTAATGCAACCTCATCAACTGTCTATACTACCCTTTCAGCAGGACAAAAGAAAGCAGACGAAAGTATATTTAATGGAGATATTGTATATCTTGGCAATTCGACAGGCTTAAACGAATTTTATTTCAAAGTTAAAGTTAATGTAACGTTCACTGATTCAGATGCTACTTTAACTGAAGAACTTGACTACTCAGAACAAACTATAAGTTTATTAAGTTTTGATAATAATGGCAATGCTACTATATCTGCTGAAACAGAAACTGGCGTAACAATAGCAATAACTCTTTCAAAGTTAAACTCAACCTTATTCAACAAATAATTTTCAAATTTAACTATTTCAAATTATTTCCTTATTTGCTAAAAACTTAAAAAAATAAAAGAAGGCCTTGCAAGAAATGCCTTCTTTTATTTTAGTTGAAAACTATTTAGAACTTTTTGGGCTTCTTTGTGAAGAACAACCTCTTGTTCCGCAATTTGAAGCTTCTTGTCCTGCTTCAACATTCATCTTTGAATTTTGTTTTGATGCTTTTGAAGCTTTTGCGTTCTTTTTACCAAACATAGTTTTCACCTCCCGTTTATTCAAGGCATAACCTGCCTTGTAATATTATCTTGCTCTAAAAAGTGAAAAATATACTATTAAGTTTTAATATTTAATATTATATCAAAATTTTTTTTATGAACAGTTTTTAAATTTAAACTTACTTAAAAAACAAACTAACACGATATTCTTTTTAACTATTTGATTTAC
>CARFEX010000054.1:4290-6457 GCA_948971535.1 uncultured Eubacteriales bacterium
TAACCTCACTTAGAGATTTAAGCGAGGTTTTATAAATTTCTACTTTTTTATTTTGTAGTTTTCTTACCAGCTGTTTTACCTGCAGTTTTTGTAGTTGTTGTTTTTGCAGTTTCTTTTTTTGCTGGAGCTTTTTTGTCAGCTGCGGTTTTTGCTGATTTCTTTGCTTTAGCTTGAGCTTCTTCAAGAAGGTCATAGTATTTATCGAATACAGAAATAGCTACCTCTTCGTTTTCTTCAACTCTAAGTATAGTATTTCCATTATCGTCTTCGTCTACTAGGAATACTACTGCTTCATCATCAGCAATTCCTTCGATTTTATCAATAGGTTTTAATACGCAATAAAGCTTTTTGTCATTTTCAGCTCCATAAGGGATAACTGCTACTTGTTCAAATGAAAGTTGTCTTCCTTTTTCGTCAAGTAAAACAATAGGGTCCTTGTTATCTTGGTCAAGAAGTACGTCAAGCAAATCAATTGGTTGAATTTCTTCTTGTTTTGTTTGTTTTTGTGCCATAAAATTTATTCTCCTTTTATAATTTGTTGATGTAAGATTGCAAAATCAGTTGTGCTGATATTTTATCAATGAGTTCCTTTCGCTTTTCCCTTCTGACACCACTAGAAATTAAAATTTCTTCTGCCTCTGCCGAGGTTAAGCGCTCATCGATATAGTGCACTTTAACTTGTGAACACGATTGTAATTTTTCACCAAATTCACGATGCAACTTTGCTCTATCCCCTTCAGTACCGTCCATATTGAGCGGAAGTCCCATTGCTACCTCATCAACATTATACTCTTTAATGAGCTTGTCGAGATGTGCAAGAGCATCTTCTTGACCAACATTTTTGTAGACCTCGAAAGGACTAGAAATAATACAAAGTGCATCAGTAAGAGCAATACCAATTCGTTTATCACCATAATCTATGCCCATTTTTCTACATTTTTGCATTATATCACCATCTTCAGTATAGTATTATTTCCTAGCTTAGTCAAATAATTTTTAACTAAATAAATATATTTATACAAATATAATGTAATTTTAGCAATCATAAAGGCTTTCACCCTCACCTACGCTTATTATAAGTGGAACTTTAAGTTTTGCTATATTTTCCATTTTATCTAATAGAATTTTTTTAACCTTTGTTTCCTCGCCAGGGAAAGTATCCACAATAAGTTCGTCATGAATTTGCAATATTAGCTGACTCTTTAACTTTTGCTTTTTTATTTCTTCAAAAACTTCTAGCATAGCAAGTTTTATGATATCTGATGCTGTTCCTTGAAGTGGCATATTCATAGCAACACGTTCACCAAATGTTCGTGTCATATACTTTGAGGCATTTATTTCAGGTATTTTTCTAATACGACCAAACTTGGTTCTTATTAGTGCATTTTCTTTTGCATACTTTACGCAACCATCCATAAAAGCCTTGACTTTAGGATAGGTTTCAAAATATGAAGCTATATATTTTTTTGCACTATCCACAGATACTTTTATGTCCTGTGAAAGTCCATAATCACTTATACCATAAATAATCCCAAAATTAACCGCCTTTGCTTCTCGGCGCATACTTTTTGTAACCTTGCTTTGTGGCACAGAAAATATTTGTGAAGCGGTAAGCGAATGTATATCCTCACTATTATTATATGCGTTTATCAAGTTTTCTTCATTTGACATATCAGCAAGCAAACGTAATTCTATTTGATTATAATCGGCAGAAATAATTTTCCCATTTTCAAACTTAGAAATAAAAATTTTTCTAAGTTTTCTCCCCTCTTCATCTCGTGTTGGTATGTTTTGAAGATTTGGCTCGCTACTTGAAAGTCTACCTGTGGAAGTTAAGGTTTGATTAAATTTTGTGTGAATTATATCTCCACTTGTTTTACAAATATTTTTATAAACTTCAATATATGTGTTATTTAATTTTGAAATTTTTCTATGTGTGAGTATATGCTCAACTATTGGTATATAGCGAAGTTCATCAAGCACATCAACCCTTGTGGATTGTTTACGATTATTATACGACTTAATGCCCAGTTTATCAAAAAGAATATGAGCTACCTGCTTTGGTGAATTTATATTAAATTCTTCTCCAGCCTCTTCGTAAATTTGCTTTGAAAGTTTTTCGAGTTTTTCTTTAATTTCTATCGAAATTTCTTCCAAGCGGTTTTGA
>CARFEX010000055.1 GCA_948971535.1 uncultured Eubacteriales bacterium
AAGTTAGAATAGGATTAAATGAAGATGTTTTAAGTATGCTTGATTGTGGTGATTTGGAAAAAGAACTTTATTCATATTTAAATAGACATTTTATCGCTAACTTTGATATAAAATTGGTTGAAATAAACGAACATTTGCCAGAGGAAATTGAAGCAGATGATATTATTCCTATCGCACAAAATCGAGTGGAGAGATATCAGGTGGAAATCGTTGAAAAATTGATTGGTGAAGATATAGCTCCCAAACCTGAGTATATAAAAAATATCAAAAAACCAAAAACTTCAGTAATACTCGCAGGACTTATTTCGTCTTATACTCAAAAATCTTTTATTTCAAAAAAAGGCAAAACAATAGGTCAGCAAAGGTACTATTATTCATTTGTACTTAACGATGGTGCGCAAATAGAATGTATATATTTTTGTGGCAAATCAAACCTTAGCAAAATGGAAACTCTTGCCGATAATACTATGATAGTTTGTGTAGGTGACGTAGAAAAGGGACTTAGCGGAAAACTTACATACAAAATAAAAAAAATTTCACTTTGTATACCAAAAAAAGTTGAAATAATTGAACAAGAAAAAACATTTTCACCAGCAAAACACAAGCAAGTTGCAGAAATAGTACCAATACAAATTTCAGCACAATCAAATTTATTTGAAGAAAAAGTGTTATATAACGACACAATCATGAAAAATACAATAGTGGTATTTGACATAGAAACTACAGGTCTAGACCCAGAAACTTGTGAAATAACAGAGATAGGCGGTGTAAAAATTGAGAATGGTAAAATCAAAGAAAGGTTTTCATCCTTTGTAAAGCCAAATTCTCCAATTCCAGAAGAGGTGCAAGCCTTAACTCATATAACTAATGAAATGGTTGCATCAGCACCTCCAATAGAAAAGGTGATATATGATTTTTATCTTTGGTCAAAAGACACTGTTCTCAGTGGATATAATATAATCAGTTTCGATATGAAATTTATTAGAAAAGCAGGCAATAAAATAGGTGTTAAGTTTGAAAATGAACTGCTAGATGCATTTATTATAGCACGCTCATCTGGCATGCGACTTATCAACTTTAAACTAGCAACAGTAGTAAATGCATTAGGTTTAACTTTAGAAGGTGCGCATAGAGCCTATAACGATGCACATGCAACTGCCCAAGTTCTTCTTGCACTTTCAAAAAAATAACGTAAAGTAAAATTAATATAAAATATAATATATTTATAAAAAATAAAAAATAATTTGAATAATCCTTGATTTTTATTTTAAGCTTTGTTATAATAAAGATGACTAGTTGATGTGGGGAGTGAGCAAAAATGTTCACTCCCTGCTTCATAAGTAAAGGGAGGTAATATTTTGGCTGGGAAAGTTAAAACTTTGTGTGAGGAGAAAATAAATCCAATAATCGAGCAAATGGGCTATGATGTTATTGAAGTTGAATATGCAAAGAAAACTGATGGAATGAACTTGACATTCTATATCGATAGCGATAAGGGAGTTGAATTAAATGATTGTGAAAAGGTTTCAAAAACAATCGACCCAATTTTAGATGAACTCAATCCAACAGATGACCAAGCTTATTCGTTAGTAGTAAGTTCTCCAGGCATAGATAGACCGCTCAAAACTGAAAGAGATTTTAAAAGAAATCTTGGTAAACAAATTTCCATCACATTATTTTCAAAAATTGATGGAAAAAAGAAGTTTGATGGCGAGTTAAAAAACTATTCCGAAAGTGAAATAACAATCACAAATGTAAAAGGCGAAGATATTACTCTGCAAAGAGAAAAAATTGCACACATTGTGCCAATTATAAAATTTTAAGGAGAAATAAAAATGATAAATAAAGACTTCTTCCAAGCACTAGACGATTTGGAAAGCGAAAAGAAAATTAATAAGGAAACATTTATTGAAACACTTGAACAAGCGCTCACATCAGCATACAAAAAAATGTATGGCGAAGCAAAATCAGCATATGTTAAACTTGTTCCAGAAAAGAACACAATCAAAGTTTATTCTTACAAAACTATCGTAAGTGAAGTAACTGACCCTGATAAAGAAATTTCTCTTTCAGAAGCAAGACTTATCAAAAAATCTTTTAAACTTGGCGACCAAGTGATGAGTGAAGAATCAACCAAAGATTTTGGTCGTATTGCAGCTCAAACAGCTAAACAAGTTGTAATGCAAAAACTTAAAGAAATGGAAAGGTCAATTGCTGTTAGTGAACTTGCTGAAAAAGAAGACGAACTTATGACAACAATCGTTAAGCGCATTGATAATGGCACAGTTTATGTTCAACTTTCAAATTCAAACACAGAGGGAGTAATGCTCCCTAATGACCAAATTCCTGGTGAAAAGTATGTTGTCGGCGAAAGAATTAAAGTTTATGTAAAAAAGATAAAGGATTCTTTTAAAGGACCTCAAATTCAAGTTACAAGAAGTAATATCGGATTTGTACGTAAACTTTTCGAGCTGGAAATTCCTGAAATAGCAAACGGTGATGTGAAAATCAAAAATATATCTCGTGATGCAGGAAATAGAACAAAAGTTGCAGTGTATACTGACAAGCAAAATATTGATTGTATCGGAACATGCGTAGGTTTTAGAGGTCAAAGAATAGACACAATCGTTTCAGAAATGAATGGCGAAAAAATTGACCTTATTGAATATAGTGAAGACCCACTTGAATATATAGCAAGAGCTCTCAGTCCAGCACAAGTTCTTTCTGTTGAAACAAATGAAAGCCTTATGAGTTCACGTGTTATTGTTCCTGATGATAAGCTCTCTCTTGCAATCGGAAAGAGTGGACAAAATGTACGTCTTGCAGCAAGACTTACAGGTTGGAAGATTGAGGTTAAAGCAGAAAGTTCAGTTGCAATAGCAGAAACTCAAACTCAAACACCTGAATATGAGCTTACAGAACTAAGTGATGACGATGCCTTCCAAAATCTTGAAGAACTTGAAGAAATTTCGATCGATATGTCAGATGATTTGGAGCCACTTGATTAATCAGAGGTTAAAATGGAAGAAAGATTAAGAATGTGCGTAGCTTGCCGAGAAATAAAAGAAAAAAAAAATCTTATTAGAATAGTTAAAAATAAAGAAGGTCAAATATCAATAGACCTTACTGGCAAGAAAAATGGTCGAGGAGCATATATTTGCAAAGAGCAAGAATGCTTTAATAAACTTAAAAAACAAAAGAGTTTAAATAGGGCATTCAAATGTAATATAGACGAAGAAATCATAAAGTCTTTGGAGGAAGAAATCTTTGGAAAGAGATAAAGCGAAAGGTTATATAAATATCGCACACAAGGCTGGATATCTGATTATCGGAAGTGACAATCTAGATGGTTACGACAAAAAATTATATATAGTCATTCTCGACAAAACCGCAGGAAAAAATAGCAAAAAAATAGCATACCGATTAGCAGAAAAAGGTATAGCTGTAAAAGAAATAGATAATCTTGAAGAATTTTCAAGCATAAAAAATTGCAAGATTGTCGGAGTGAAAAATAAACAAATAAGTGATATATTGCTTGAGCTATTATCATAGCCTAAAAAAGGAGAAAAAATTTGGCTAATCAATTAAACAATCTTAAAAAAATACACGACTTACAAAAAGAAGGAGTTCTCAATGATGCACTTCGCAATGTTAGAACAGCGAAAGGTAACGTTGATGCTTTTGCCAAACGACTAAATGAAAGACGTAAAAGTTTGGAACTTTTGGCTCAAAAAGAAGCACAAACAGTTCAAAATGTTGAAACTGTGGCAAAGGTGACAACAGCTTCTATTGAAAATGAAACTCAAAAAGCGGTTAATAATGAAAGAAAGCCAGCATTTTCTAATGGTGCTTCTTCACAAAATAATTACAGAAAATTTGAAGAAAATCCAAATCAACGATATAACAATTTTCAACGTAATAATTCTCGTTATGGTGATAATAATCAAAGATTTTCTGAACAAAATCGCAATAATAGTAATAGTTCATTCCGTGAGCGCCGTGATAATAACAATTTTAGACCAAATGGACAACAAGGTCAAAGACCACAAAATTCTCCTTTTAATAGACCACAACAAGGACAAAATAAAAAGTATGGCTCAAACAATTTTGTTTCAACCAAAGGTAATAATTTCCGCTCATTTGCTCAAAGTGACGTTAGTGAACTTGAAATTAAATCAGACCGTAACTTTGCATTAAAAACCAAAAATGCTCAAAAGCATAATAATTCAAATATAGAAGAGAAGAGAAACTCCTCACTTCGCCGTAATCAACAAAATAGCAAACGTACAAATATCTTTATTGGTGAAGACGGTGATATAGAAGAAATCAGCTATGGCTCTAGAAAAAATGTTGTTAAAAAGAAAAAAGAAATAGAAACTAAAGTAGCTCCTGCAATTAAACATGCGGTGCTAACTTCTAGAGAAATAGTAATAAAAGATTTTAGCGAAAAAATAGGAAAACCTGTTTCAGATATAGTTAAAAAATTAATGATGCTAGGTATCATGGCAACTATTAATTCTACAATAGACTTTGAAACAGCAGAGCTTGTTGCAAGCGATTACGAAATCACACTTGAACTTAAAGCTGATAAGTCATTTGAAGAAAAGCTTATCGAGACAGCAAGCAATTTCGATGACCAAGATAAACTTGAAAAACGGCCACCAGTTGTAACTGTAATGGGACATGTTGACCATGGTAAAACATCACTACTTGATGCTTTCCGCAAAACTAATGTCGTAGCAGGAGAAGCAGGTGGAATAACTCAAAAAATTGGTGCATATCAGATTAGTTTCAATGGTGAAAAAATCACTTTTATAGACACTCCTGGTCATGCTGCATTCACTGCAATGAGAGCTCGTGGAGCGAAAAGTACTGATATAGCAATTTTGGTTGTAGCAGCTGATGATGGAATTATGCCTCAAACAATTGAAGCTATTGACCATATCAAAGCAGCAGGTGTTCCAATGATAGTTGCCATAAACAAAATGGATAAACCAGAAGCAAATCCAGATAGAGTTAAGCAACAACTTACAGAGCATGGAATATTGCCAGAAGAATGGGGTGGAGATGCAATATGCGTGCCTATTTCAGCCAAAACAGGCATGGGCATGGATGACTTAAAATCAACAATTCTCTTGGTAGCAGAAATGCAAGAATTAAAAGCTAACCCAGAAAAAATGGCAACAGGCGTTGTAATAGAAGCCGAACTTGATAAAAATAGAGGCCCAGTTGCAACAGTACTTGTACAAAATGGAACTCTCCATGTAGGTGATTCTATAATGTCAGGCTTGACTTATGGAAAGGTTAGAGCAATGTTTAATGATGCAGGCAAATCAGTAAAAGTTGCAGGTCCATCAACGCCAGTTTCAGTGCTTGGATTTAATGAAGTACCTTCATCAGGCGACCAAGTTTATGCTGTTGAAGAAACTCTTTCAAAACAAGTTATTCAAGAAAGAATAGACAAAATCAAAAAGGAAAGAGCAACTCAAAGTTCAGGTGTTACACTTGATAACTTTATGAATAAGGTTCATGAAGGTACACTTAAAAACCTAAATGTAATCTTGAAAACCGACACAATGGGTTCTGCTGAAGCTGTTAAAAATGCAATTTTAGTTATAAGAAATGAAGAAGCTAAAGTTAATATAGTACATTGCGGTGCTGGTGCATTGACAGAATCAGATGTAGTTTTAGCACAAACTACAGGTTCTATAGTTATTTGTTTCAACCAAAAACCTGTAGCGAAAGCTAAAACATTGGCAGAAAGCTTAAAAGTAGAAATTAAAGAATACAAAATTATTTATGAGGTCGTAGATGACATAACATCAGCAATTAATGGAATGATGAGTATCAAATACGAAGAAAAATATATTGGTAATGCAGAAATTCGAGTAGTATTTAAATTGTCAACTGCAGGAAAAGTTGCAGGAAGTTATGTAAAAGACGGAAAAATAACTCGTAATGCTATCGCAAAGATAATGCGTGAGGGCGAAGAAATTGGAGTTACAACTATAGATTCGCTTAAAATAGTTAAGGATGAAAAAGCAGAAGTTGCGAAAGGCTTTGAATGTGGTATAAAATTACATGATAATATAGATTTTAAGGAAGGCGACATGATAGAATGCTATATTAAAGAGCCAATTAAGAGAGTTTAATTATATAGGGAGGATTATTTTAAAAATATTAAAAATCCTCCTTTATTAAAAAGGAGATAAAAATGTCAAAACGAATAGATAGAGCCAATAGTGAACTTCAAAGATGTATAGCTGAAATAATAGGAACAAAAATGAATGACCCTAGAATAAGTCCATTTTTGTATGTAAGTGAAG
>CARFEX010000056.1:0-2709 GCA_948971535.1 uncultured Eubacteriales bacterium
ATATACTAAATAAATTTGTTGTAAAAATCCGAATATTTTAATATAATAAAATAAATTGAATATTCATTTTGGATATGCTATCATATATTATAAGAGGAGGTTAAACATGAATCAAATAATTTCAAGTTTCGATTCACTTCCAAAATGGGCAAAAATAGTTCTTGCATTACCATTTTTGGATATTGTTTGGGCTGTATACAGACTTTGCAAATCAATTTCAAAAAACAATACGTTAGGTATCATTCTTGCAATTCTTATGCTCTTTATCTGCCCTACAATTATGTGGATTGTGGATATTGTTACTATAATTGCCTTTGATAAAGTAATATGGATTGACTAGAAAAAAGCACTTTATAAAGGTGCTTTTTTTGCTTGCAAAATTTTGTTGTTTTGGGGTATACTAATTTTAACAAAGGAGAAATATTATGGGAGAAAGTCAAAAACCATCTTTTCTTAGTAGATTATTAGGTGGAAATTATAATAATGGGTATTATAATAATGATGAAGATGACGAAACTTCTATGAATAAAGACGAAGACGAAGATGAAAATTCTCAAGAAGATGAAAATTCTCAAGATGATGAAAATGATGAAAATTCTCAAGATGATGAAAATAAAGACAATGACAAAAATAAAGACAATGACAATGATGAAAATAATAGTTTTGGTGACGGCGATGAGGATGAGACTGACGTTAACGACTTTGATGGAAAAGGAGAAGGTAATGAGGCCTTAGAATTAGCAAAAGAAATTGCAAAAGCTTCGGGTGATATGAAAATCGCTATGCAGGTTGCAAAAGAGGCATTAAAATTAAAATGCCCTCCTCCATATCCTGTTGAAGGTGTTAAATGCCCAAAATGCAAAGCAAAATATATATTTTTAGAACCTCTGGTTCCAGCTATGGTCAGAAACACAGCTGTGGGACTCGTGGGATTGGTTAGAGAACAAAGATATATTTGCCTTAATCCAAAATGTCGAGCAAGCTATGTTAAAACTCGCACTCGATTTAAGTTTAAGTTTGGACATCTTGTCATGACACATCCATTTAGTTCGGTTACTTCCGAAAATCCTTTCCGAATAAAAGTTTAAATTCATGAACTTTATAATTAAACTTTGGCCTAAAATGGAATAATTTAAAATTTTTATTAACAAACAAAAAAAGCAAATTTCAAGTTTGCTTTTTTTTAATAGATTTTTAAATAAATATTGACAAGTTAAATTTGGAATAAATTGTTACTAATAAATTCAGGCTGGCAAGTGATATTTATTTGTAACTTTTTAAGAGTTTGTTCTTCAGCTGAACGTAATATGTAAGTGCAATGAGCTTCCATGCCTTTTAGTTTTGGTAATTGGTCAAGTGCCTTTTTAGCTTTTTTGTTAGTTGAAGAGCTTATGGCAAGTGCCATGAGTACATCATCTATAGTAAGTACACTACAGTTTGTGTGAAGATATTTTTTTCGCAATTCCATTATTGGCATTAATATTTCGTCAGGTATTACATCAAAGTCATCTCCCAAATCGGCAAGTGTTCTCAAAGCATTTAATATGACAGCACCACTTGCAGAAATAACCTTTTTGGTTTTTCCTGTGACAAATTCGCCATTAGGAAGTTCTAGTGCAATAGCAGGATATCCTGATTGTTTTGCAGTTTGTTTTGCAAGCGGAACAACTTTAAGGTATGAACTATTTATATCGAGTTCTGACATAAGATATTGTGTTCTTGAAACAGTGTCGTAAGATGTTTGTCCTTTTTTATAATCGCATTGTGCACGTAGATAACGTCTTACAATTTCTTTTTTTGCTGCATCTTGAACTATATCGTCATTAATTATTGCAGATGCAACCATATTTACACCCATATCTGTTGGGGATTTGTAGATATCTTTACCCAAAATCTTACCTAAAATATTGCTTAGCACAGGAAACACTTCTATATCACGATTATAGTTGACAGTTAATTTTCCATAAGCATTAAAGTGATAAGGGTCTATTTGATTTATATCTTTAATATCAGCTGTTGCAGCCTCATAAGCTATATTGACAGGATGCTTGAGAGGAAGGTTCCATACAGGGAAGGTCTCGAATTTAGAATATCCAGATTTTGTTCCACGTTTATTATCGTGGTACATTTGAGAAAGACAAGTAGCTAGTTTGCCGCTAGAAGGCCCGGGAGCTGTTACTACAACAAGAGGTCTTGTTGTTTCAATATAGCTATTCGCACCATAGCCCTCGTCAGAAACAATAATATCAACTTCATTTGGATAACCTTTTGTATAGTTATGAAAATATACCTTTTCTCCACGCATTTCAAGTTTTCTTGCAAACTTTTGAGCGCTAGGTTGTCCTTTGTATAAAGTGATTACAATAGAAGAGACATAAAGACCCACATCACGAAGAGAATCTATAAGTCGTAAAACCTCATTATCATAGCTAAGTCCAAGGTCGGCACGTATTCTGTTTTTTTCTATATCATTTGCACTGATACAAAAAATAATTTCTGCCTTGTCTTTCAATTTAATAAGTAGTTTTGTTTTTATATTAGGGTCAAAGCCAGGAAGAACTCTAGAAGCGTGGTAATCATCAAAAAGTTTTCCGCCAAACTCGAGATAGAGTTTGTTATACTTTTTAATTCGCTTTAAAATGTTTTCACTTTGTAGTTTAAGATAAAGAGAATTGTCAAAACCTATTTTGTTGTCCATGATATCCCTCC
>CARFEX010000056.1:2719-6291 GCA_948971535.1 uncultured Eubacteriales bacterium
CTTTGTCTGTGATAAAATATATTGCATAAAGGGGAATGCCCAATCAACTATTAAGGAGAAAATATGAAAGTCTTAATTCTTTCAGTCACTGCGGGAAATGGACATAATGCTTGTGCCAAAGGAATGAAAGATAAGCTTGAGCAAATGGGAGCAGAAGTAAAAGTTCTAGACATGCTCAAAGAATTTTCAACCGCATTGAACTATTGGACTGCAGACAAAGGCTATAATATCGTTTGCAGTAGATTTTTGCCTGCTTATAATGCCTTTTATAATCTATATAAATCAAGTAGCCCTGAAAAAAGATTTAAGAGTATTGTACAAGGCATACCACTTTCAACACTAAAAGGTCTATATAAGGAGATAAATTCATACAGACCTGATGTAATATACTGTACACATTTTTATGGAGCAATCGCACTCACAGATTTAAAACTTTATTACAAAATGCCTTGCAAAACTATAGTATCAAATCTTGATTATGTAAATTCACCATTTTGGGAGGCAGGTATTGGTGTTGATTATTTTGCTATACCTCACGAAGATTTTATTGATGAATGTATTTCAGAGGGGTATAAAAAAGAACAGCTTATAGCTACTGGAATACCTGTAAATGAAAAATTTTATAAAGATTATGACAAATTTAAAACAAGAAAACTTCTTGGACTTGATGAAAATATCTACACAGTTATGATTATGCTAGGCGGAGGTCATTTCGCAAGTGCGGTAAAAATCTTCAATTGGATAGTAAAAGGCTTTAAAAAAGATGTCCAAGTGATTGTCATAAATGGTCGTAACGAAAAAGCTTATGAAAAAATAGAGAAAATGAAAGAGTCTCTGCCAAATAATATAAAATTATGTAATGTTGGTTTTACAAACAAAGTTGAATTATATATGGCAGCATCTGACGTAATTATTGATAAACTTGGCGGAACTTCTGCTACAGAGATAATCAATAGAAAACTACCATTTATAGTTATAGATGAACTGCCAGCTCAAGAAGAACATAATTTATGTTATCTTGAAAAGAAAGGCATGACAAAATCTTTTGTGAATAGAAAAGAATTGGTCGCATTACTTGAAGATTATATGGATAAAAATCTTCGTGATAAAATAGTAGATAAACTTGCAGAATTTAGAAAAAATTCTATAAAGGAACTTGCAGAATTTATAATGTCACAACCAAAAGCAGAGTATGACGAAGAGTATATTAGAAATATAGAATATTCTAAGATAAATTCAAATGTGCGAAAAGCAATGAGAAATGCACATAGGGAATATAATGTTAAAGCAAAAATCAAGAATACAAAGCCAAAAACTACAAAACAATCAAAAAGTAAGAATAAAGAAAAAAGTTCAAAGGGAGTGAAATTATGAAAAAAGTTGCAATAGTTACTGATAGCAATTCAGGAATATTAGATAAAGGTGATAATAAAGATTTATTTGTTATACCTATGCCTTTTATTGTTAATGAAACCGATTATTTTGAAGGTGTGAATTTGACACAAGAAGAGTTTTATTCTTTGTTAGCTCAAGATGCAGATATTTCAACATCTCAGCCTGCGATTGGAGAAATAGTTGAACTTTGGGAAAATTTGTTAAAAGAGTATGATGAAGTAGTGCATATACCGATGTCAAGTGCTTTGAGTATGTCATGTGAGACTGCTACAAATTTTGCGAAGAACTATCAAGGCAAAGTTCAAGTTGTAGATAATCATAGAATTTCAGTTACCCAAAAACAATCTGTTTATGACGCTATCAAACTTGCAAAAGAAGGAAAAAATGCGTTAGAAATAAAGTCAATTTTGGAAAAGACAAAGTCAGATTCAAGTATCTATATTATGGTAGACACATTAAAATATCTCAAAAAGGGTGGAAGAGTAACTCCTGCAGCGGCTGCAATAGGAACTTTATTAAAGATTAAACCAGTTCTTCAAATTCAGGGTGGTAAGTTAGACCAGTATGCTAAAGTAATGAATGAAAAAGTTGCTAGACAAAAGATGATAATGGCTATAGCAAAAGATTTGGAAGAGAGATTTGCAAACTTTGTAAAAAATGAAGAAATAGAATTGTTTGTAGCTTATACAAATTGTAGAGATAAAGCTGAGGATTTCGCAAAACAAATTCAAGAAGCAATCCCTAATGTTAAATTAACTTATGTTGACCCATTGCCACTTAGCATTGCTTGCCACATAGGCAGTGGAGCCTTGGCTGTAGCATGTGCTAGAATATTGTAATTACTCAATGACAAAAAACGTATTAAAAAAAGTCCAAAAGTTAGTTTGGGCTTTTTTTAATATTTGACAAGATTTTTACTTCTTTTTTGTTGCCTTGCTTTCCCTTATAATTATTGCTTTTTTTGGAGTATCATCAAGCTCGAATTCATCAAAGTCAATTTTATTAGTTCTACGTGGTGCATTTTTTACCACATAAATTTTTTTCTTCATATTTTTGAACTGCTTTAACTCGTCAATATCCTTTCGCTTATATTGTTTTTTGCTCTTAGTTGTAGGTATAACCCACTTGATTTTTTCCTTTGTCTTTGGCTTTAAAAAAGCTTTTTCGCCTATAGCTTCTGTTACAGTTGTTGAAAATGCGATTGCGTCAGGTTCAATATCCAAAACGAGTTGTTTTACAAAGGGTGCTTGATAAGTTGAAACTAAACATAGCAAAATTTTTTTGCCTTGGTGAGAATACATACCCTCTGCATCAATTTTAGTTACACCTTGTCCAAAACGTTTCATAAGTTTGTGACTTATTTCCTCATCCTTAGTACAAATTATGTAAATAGCACGCACTGTTTTAACTCCATTTAGGATAAAATCAGTAACCACTGATGCAACAAATATTGCAATTACTGTATAAAGAGATTGATTGAGTCCGTACATAATTATAGTTAAAACCAAAACCACGCCATTGATTATTAACGAACATTGACCTGTTTTAATCTTTGGGAAACGTTTGTTTAGTGCAGTAACAACTATATCACTTCCGCCAGTAGAGCCTCCAAATCGAAATACAAAACCTGCTCCGAAACCAAAAATAGCTCCGCCGATTATCGCCATTAAAAGAGGTTCGTTTGTAGGTAATCCCGGGATATAAGCAACATCAATAAACAATGAGTAAGCAAGTATGCCCACTGTGGTAAGAGCTGCATAACGAAAACCAAAAACCACAATAGCAAGCACAAAAAGTGCAACGTTAATAATAATATAGATTATTGATGGAGAAATATTTATACTAGCCATTTTTAACAGGTCAGCAATTATAACTGAAAGTCCAGTAAAACCACTAGGAGTAATATTGTTTGGCGTATAGCATGATCGGATTGCGATACCCATAATAAAAGCACCTAGTGCTACAACAAAGCACTGTAAAACAAAATATACATATTTATTTTTTAAAAAGTTCTTCATATCGATATAATACAACATTTAATCATCAAATCAAAATGATTTTAAGGAAAAGAAAGTATTCATCAAAATAAAGCTAAATTATAAAAAATAAAAAAAACATGAGCAAAAACTCATGTTAATTATGGCGCCTCAGGTAGGATTCGAACCTACGGCCTATCG
>CARFEX010000057.1 GCA_948971535.1 uncultured Eubacteriales bacterium
ATACATATATAAAAAACAAAAACCCACCGAACTTTCGATGGATTTTTTATTTTTACCATGCTTCAACAATTCTATCAAAGCAGTCTTTGAGAGAAAGTTTTTCTAGGTCTTCTTTTACTATTAAATCGATTTCCTTCTTTACTACACCGTCTTGAGATATAATTGCCTTTCCTACACTGTCACCGCTTTTTAATGGAGCTTTGATATTTTCAGGGAGTTCAAATTCTACCTCATATCCGCTTTTAGCTCCCTTTTTGCTAACTACTGCAAAGTCTTCTGATGCATAGATATCTACTTTTTCAATTTTGCCCTTTGTTACAGGAAGATTTTTTGTTACTACCTTGCTATCTACAAGTGTTTTGCTTTCAAAATTTGCAAAGCCATAATTGAAAAGCATTGAAGCCTCGTTAAATCTCATTTGACTATTTTTAGCACCGACAACTACTGAAATTAAGTTCATATTATTTCTTTTTGCTGATGCTGAAAGGCAACAACCTGCCTCGTTTGTAGAACCTGTTTTTCCGCCATTACACCCTTCATAATATTTGATAAGTCTATTTGTATTTACAAGTTCAGTTTTCCTGCCTGATGGATGTACAAGTTCGTCCATCCAGACTGTGCTATATTTATGATAAAGGTCGTGTGATGACACTTCTTTTAAAAGTAGTGCACTGTCTTTTGCAGAAGAATATTGCTCTGGTGCTGGAAGTCCTGTACAATTTACATAATTTGTATCTTGCATTCCAAGCTGCTCAGCTCTATTGTTCATCTTTATTGCAAAAGTTTTTTCGTTACCGCTTATATGCTCAGCAAGAGCTACTGAAGCATCATTGGCTGATGCCATAATTACACTACGGAGTAAATCTTCAGCACTGTATTCGACATACGGGTCAATAAACACCTGCGAGCCACCCATACCTGAAGCATTTTCGCTTGTAGTAATCATAGTGTCAAGTGCAAGATTTCCTGCATCAATTTCTTCAAGTGTTAAAAGTATAGTCATCATCTTTACCATACTAGCTACTGGCAAATGTTCTTTTTCATTTTTAGCATAAAGAACCTGTCCAGAAGAAACATCCATAAGACAAACTGATTTTGATTGCAAATCTAAAGTATTTGTATCTGCAAAGGTCGGAACTGCTACATTTGCACAAAATGTTGTAGTAAGTATGCATAACATAATACCAAATATTAGAATTTTTTTCATAAAACATTCTCCTTTTTAGAAATAGTTTTTTCCAAAAGAAAGAAATTATGCGTTTAAATAACCAAAATTACATTGACATTGAATATCACTAAAAGCATACTTTCAAACAAGCTTGCAACAAAGAGGCAAATAAAGGCTATAGCCAATATTTTTAATTTAACATTCCAGTTTATCCCTGAGCAAAAACTATTACATGGGCTTGAAAGACAAATATAGTAAAAATAAAAAATTATAAGAGCTAAAAGTTGGCAAGGCAAAGCTATAAGAAAAGATGCTATCACCCCTGAAAAACCATACAACATAAACATAAGACAAAGGTTAAGCCCCAATAAGTAAGTTCTGTATGCTAGTAGTATAAAAGCAAGTGGCATACAAAATGGTGAAAGTGAAAAAAGTAGCAAAAGCAACAAAACCAAAATCATAGAAAGAAGTCGTGTGAAAAAGGAAGAATTTATTACTACACCACTTATGTCTACCACACCATAAGCTGGAGCACCATTTATAAATGGTGAATTATGACAGCGGACAGCAACAATGATTCCTGTTAACAATGATACAAGGAGCACAAATGCTAGTATTAAACATTTCACCTTGCTAGCTCTCAAACAATCACAAACATTGTCTTTTATATTTGAAAATATATTATTTCTTCTCATGCTAATAATGTACGAATTTTGTCATAAAAAAAGAACAGATAACCTGTCCTAATTTTTATTTATAGATTTCGTAAAGTTTTTCAGCAAAGATTTTTACATGTTCATAAGTTAATCCGCCTTGAAAGTATGCTATATAGGGTTTTTTGATTGGGCTATCACAACTAAGTTCTATTGACGCACCTCCTACAAAGGTTCCTGCTGCCATAATCACTTTATCTTCATAACCTGGCATTTCCCATGGAAGTGGCGTTACATAACTATCTATTGGTGAGATGGCTTGAACTGTTTGAACAAACTTTACAAGTTCCTCTTCACTATTGAAAACCACTGACTTAATAATGTCATATGCTCGCTCTTCACTTGTTGGAATAACTTTATAGCCCTTTTCTTCCATAACTTTTCCAACAAGCATAGCACCTTTAATAGATTGAGCCACAGTATGTGGAGCCATAAACAGCCCTTGATAAAACAATCTATACCCCTGCTCAAACGAGCCAACTTCAAGAAGTAATGATGGTGATGTAAAACGTGTGGCTATTTTTTCTATTGCAAGTTTTGAGCCAACTATATATCCACCTGTTGGAGCAAGTCCACCGCCAGGATTTTTTATAAGCGAACCTACACAAACGTCAGCTCCAATATTTGTAGGTTCTTGTTTCTCCACAAACTCACCATAGCAATTATCAACTACTATAAATGCTTTAGGCAAAAGTTTTTTCACAAGTTCAAAAGCGGGTTTAAAATCTTCTACAGAAAAAGCTTTTCGTGAAGAATATCCTCTCGACCTTTGAAAAAAAACTACTTTTGGTTTGAGTTTTTTTAGTTTTTTTGTTAAGGTTTCTAGGTCAATAAAATCACCTTTTAAACCTACCTCTTGATATTTAATTCCAAAGTTTTCAAGTGAACCATTATCTTTGCCAAATAAAGTTTCTTTCAAAGTGTCATACAAACTACCTGTTGCAGACAAAATTGTATCGCCTGGTCTAAGCAAACCATACAATACAGTTGAAATTGCATGAGAACCGCATGTCATAAGTGGTGAAACAATGGCTGATTCTGTGCCAAATATATCAGCATATAGTTTAGCTAAAGTATCTCTCCCAACATCATCATAACCATAACCTGTTGTACCTGCAAAACATTGAGTTGAAACTTTGTTTTTGATAAAAGCATTCAAAACTTTTTTTTGATTATAATAAGCTATTTCGTCAACTATAGTAAACTGAGTTTTAAGTTCTTCTTCACATTTTATTAAGCTTTTCATTTCCACTCCTCTATTAATTTTGAGCTTTGTGTTTTTGCATTTTCAAAGTCAGTTGTATCAATGTAATTTACATTGTCCATACCTCGCAAAAATGTCAGTTGTCTTTTGGCATAGTTACGAGAGTGCTGTTTTATAAGTTCTGACATTGTTTTATAATCTATTCTTTCCTCTAAAAATTCTACAACTTCCTTATATCCTATTGCTTTCATAGGTTGACTATCTTTTTTTGCACCTTGTTTTATCAAAGTTTTAACCTCATCCACAAGTCCAATTTCAAGCATTTTATCAACACGTAAATTTATTTTATCATAGAGAAGTTCTCTTGGTCTTATTAATGCAATTATTTTAAAGTCATACTCACAAAATTGCTTTGTCTGTTTTTCTCCAAAAGTAGCAATTTCAAAAGCACGTATTAAGCGATGTTTATTATTTTTATTTACTTTTTCGGCTATTTCAGGGTTAATTGAGTACAATTTTTTAAGCATTTTTTCAAAACCTATCTCGGCTAGTTCTTTTTCAATTTTTTCTCTGAACTTTTGATTTTTTTGAGCTTCACCAAAGTTATATCCGTTTGTTAATGCTTTTACATAAAGTCCTGTACCACCTACTATGATTGGCAATTTGCCTTTTTGAGAAATTTCCTTTATTTTTTGTTTAGTTAAATTTACAAAGTCATACACTGTAAAATAATCATTTGCATGACAAATATCAATATTGTGATGTGGCACACCTTGCATTTCATTTTCTGTAACTTTTGCAGAGCCTATATCAAATCCTTTATATACTTGCACTGAGTCAGCAGAAATTATCTCACCATTATATTTTTTGGCAAGAAATACACCCATATCTGTTTTTCCAACTCCTGTTGGCCCTAAAATGAATATTACTTTTTCTTTCATCAAACAATTCTTTTAAATATTTTTTCAAATTCTTTCTTAGTTATTACAAGTGTTACTGGTCTACCGTGTGGGCAAAGCATTACACCCTTTCTTATTTCTCCTATTAGGTACGCACATTCTTCCTTAGTAATATTATCACCTGCTTTTATAGCATGTTTGCAAGCATGTTGGCAAAGCTTATCATTTATAAAGTCACTCGCTTTATTTTTATACAAAGGAGTTTCAGCCAAAACTTCTTGGATGAATTTATCAAGTTTTAATTCACCCAAAGCAAGTGGTGTTGCACCTATTTCAAAGGAATAATTATCTTCTTCTTTAATATCAAAGCCTAAGGATTTAAGATGTGGTATTATTTCTGTTACATTATTATACTCTTTCGCTGATACTTTAAAACGGAATGGTATCATTAGTGGCTGTTTGTAAGCTTTGCTTTCATTTGTTGCTTTTACAAGCTTATCATATAACAGCCTTTCATGTCCAGCATGTTGGTCTATAAAGTAAATAGCATCCTCATGTTCAATAACTATATAAGTTTTAAATACTGTACCTAGTATCTTCATTTCTGAATCTATATCAGCTGAGATAAAACTTTCTTCCAATATCTTTTCATTTTCTCTTTTATTCTGGATTAGTGTTTTATTATTGATTATTTCTTTTCGGTATATTTCGTTATCATTATCAAAGAATAATGGACCGCCCTTGCGATTGATTGGTACTTCACGCTCTTCAAGTTTCATACCTTCAAAATCAGGTCTTGGCTTTGGTGGAGCTTTTTCTGTTTCAGGTTCATGTTGATTTTTTGATAGAAAAGGAAGTGGCTCTTTTGTATCAACTAAATCTATTGACACATAACTTCTACCTTGTGATTGTGAAAGTGGCTCATCATTCTTTTTATATAATGGAGAAAATCCTTCCATATTATATTCACTATTCTGATTTGGTAAAGGTTCATCTTCTTCTGCCAAAAAGTTTGCTATCTGTCCGACAGATAAAAGTGCTTTTTCTACGGCTCTACGAACAAGTCCAAATATTTTGTTTGAATTTTCAAACTTAACTTCTCTTTTTGATGGATGCACATTTACATCAACACAATCTGTAGGCAAAATCAAATTTAGTACATATATTGGAAATTTACCTTTCATGAGGAAGGACTCATAAACCCCTTGTACAGCTGAAGAAACCAAATAATTTTCTACATACCTACCATTTACAAAAAGTGTTTGATATGTTCTATTACTTTTTGAAAGTTTTGGTTTTGTTATAAAACCTTTTAACTGATAACCATCTTCTTGATGGTCAACTTCTATAAGGTTTTCATACACCTCTCTTCCATATATTGTATAAATTATGTCTTGCATACCACATGGAGTTGTATTATATACCATTTTGCCGTCTACATAATAGGTAAAAGCTATTTCGCTATGAGATAGCATAAATTTTTGAATAAGATGTGTTATTTCACTTTCCTCACTCTTTGGCTTTTTAAGAAATTTTGCTCTGGCTGGAGTATTATAAAATAAATCTTGGCATGTTATAGTTGTACCATTGCTTCTAGCAACTTCTTGAAGTGGTGAAAAAGAGCCTCCGTCTATTTTTATAGAATAGCCTATATCACTATCCTCTACTTTCGATGTCATTGACACATGGCATACTGATGCTATACTCGCTAGTGCCTCGCCTCTAAAACCAAGACTTGCTATACTATCAAGGTCTTCAATGCTTTTTATTTTGCTAGTAGCATGTGGCATAAATGCATTTTTCATATCATCTTTTTCTATTCCACAGCCATTATCTGTTATGATGATTGACTTTATTCCACCGTTTTCTATCTCAACAACTATTTTGCTTGCCCCTGCATCTATACTATTTTCTACTAGTTCTTTTACTATTGATGCCGGCTTTTCTACAACCTCGCCTGCTGATATTCTATTAAAAACTCGTGGCTCTAAAAGATTTATTTTCATATTTCATCCCCTTATTTTTCATTGGCACGATTTACCAAGTCATTTAGTAGGTCAAATGCTGTCATTGGTGACACTCTATTCATATCAATGTCTTTTATTGTTGACAATATTGAAAGTGCAAGTTTAGAGTTATCTACCGCTTTTTCTTTTTTCTCTTTAAATATATTTAGGTCTAGTTTTGTATTTAGTTGTTCAAGATTTTCACTTATTTCTTTTGCTCTATCTAGTACAACCTGAGGTACCCCTG
>CARFEX010000058.1:0-5355 GCA_948971535.1 uncultured Eubacteriales bacterium
TCCGTTTTTAAAAAATAAATCTTTGATTAACATAACTACTCCAAATAATAGTGTAATTATAAGTCATAAAAATCTGAAAGTCAATAAGTTTTTTTTAAAAAAATACTTGTCTTTTATTTTTTTTTGTGCTAAACTAAGCATGTAAAGTAAATCTGCTTTACATATCAAGTTTATGAAGATTGAACAAAACCTACAATTATGCAAATTATTTGATGCGTATGGGGCACTACTTAGTCAATCGCAACGAGATGTGCTAGGTGACTATCTTCTTTTTGATTTAACTGGGAGCGAAATAGCTGAAAACAAAAATATTTCACGTCAGGCAGTCAAGGATAGTGTGAACAAGGCGATAAAGAAACTTGAAAAACTTGAAAAGAGTTTGCACTTTGTTGAAAAAATTGATAAAATAACAGAAGAATTACAAGATGTTAAAAATCAACTTTCACTTAGTAAAAGGAGGGAAAAATAATGGCATTATTTTCATCATTGTCAGATAGATTTAATCATATTTTTTCCAAACTCACCAAAAGAGGTCGACTTACCGAACTTGAAATCAAAGAGGCGATGCGAGAAGTTCGTATAGCGCTATTGGAAGCGGATGTTAACTATTTGGTTGCAAAAGATTTTGTTAAAAAAGTTTCAGAAAAAGCGGTTGGAGATGAAGTGTTAAAAAGCTTAACCCCAGCTCAGCAAGTTATTAAAATTGTTAAAGATGAACTCACAGATTTGATGAGCTCAAACAATCAAAAGCTTTCAGTGTCGCCAGCACCACCAACAGTTATAATGATGTGTGGTCTTCAAGGTGCAGGAAAAACCACAATGTGTGCAAAACTTGGCGCACATCTCAAAAAAAGTGGAAAGAAGCCTCTTCTTGTAGCTTGTGATATTTATAGACCAGCTGCAATCAATCAACTTCAAGTTGTAGGAAAACAAGCTAATTGTGAGGTGTTTGAAAGGGGAATTCAAAATCCTGTGAAAACAGCAAAACAAGCACTTGAGCATGCAAAAAAACAGGGGTATGACACAGTTATAATCGATACCGCTGGTAGACTGCATATCAATGTGGAACTCATGGAAGAACTTTCTCAAATCAAGAAAGAACTCTCTCCAACAGAGATATTACTTGTAGTCGATTCAATGACAGGACAAGATGCAGTTACAGTTGCAGAAAGTTTCAATAAAGAACTTGATATAACAGGTGTAGTTCTTACAAAAATGGATGGTGATACTCGTGGAGGTGCAGCACTTTCTATCAAGGCGATAACAGGAAAGCCAATTAAGTTTACAGGTATAGGTGAAAAAATCGGTGACCTTGAACCTTTCTATCCAGACCGAATTGCAAGTAGAATTTTAGGTATGGGAGATGTACTTTCTCTTATTGAAAAGGCGCAAGAGGCTGTTAGCGAAGAACAAGCTAAAGAAATGGAGAAAAAATTTAGAGAAAATTCTTTCACCTTTGATGATTATCTTGTTCAGATAGACAGTCTTAAAAAGATGGGGTCTATTAAAGATATTATAGGTATGATACCAGGACTAGGCAATAAAGTGAAAAATCTTGATATAGACGAAAATCAGGTGCTTATAAACAAGGCTATAATTCAGTCTATGACACCTGAGGAGCGTAAAAACCCCGATTTAATCAAGGCAAGTCGAAGACAACGTATCGCAAAAGGTAGCGGAACGAGTGTACAACAGGTAAATCAACTTTTGAAGCAATTTGAGCAGTCAAAAGAATTGATGAAACAGTTTAAAAATGGTAAAGGCTTTAAAGTTCCTAGATTTTAAAGCGGTTGAACATGGGCGAAGCCAAATTCGCCTGAAAAACTAAGGTGTAATATCCTTCGCCCAGACAAGGGCGAGTCAAAGATATTAAATTTATAAAGGAGGAAATCATGGCAGTAAAAATCAGACTTACAAGACTTGGAGATAAAAAAGCTCCATTCTATAGAGTTATTGTAGCGGATTCACGTGCTCCAAGAGATGGAAAATTTATTGACATTATCGGAACATACAACCCACTCACAGACCCTGCACAAATCAAGATTGATGCTGAAAAAGCTAAAAAATGGCTTTCTAATGGCGCAACACCAACAGAAACAGCAAAACAACTTCTTGTAAAGAGCGGAATTATCAATAAATAAGGAGCAAAGTTATGGTAGAAGTTGTAGAGTATATCGTAAAAAGTCTAGTTAACGATACAGAAAGTGTAGAAGTTACAATGACAGAGGGTGAGGATGAAAACACAATCTATGTAAAAGTTAATCCAGATGATATGGGAAAAATCATTGGACGTGGCGGAAAGATTGCAAGTAGCATACGCACTATTGTAAAATCATTGTCAGCTAAAACACGCAAAAAAGTTTTCGTTAAATTTGGTGAATAATAATGGCACTTATAGAAGTGGCAAAAATCTTAAAACCGCAAGGCATTAAGGGTGAGGTTAAAGCACAGCCTCTTACTAATGTCCTTGCTGTTTTTAAAGATTTAGAAAAAGCCTTTGTCGGCGGGAAAGAATGTAAAATAGAGCATATTTCCTGCAGACAGGGTTTTTTGTACATTAAGTTCGATAATATTCAAACACGCAATGATGCAGAGACTCTTCGCAACAAAACTATCGCACTCGATAAACAACTTTTGGAAGAATGCATTGAAGAGGATGAAATTTTAGTTGATGACCTTATAGGCAAAGTTCTCTATGACGATAAAGGTGAGCTTGTCGGTCAAATAGTTGACGTAGAAAATTATGGTGCGACCTACAATTTTATAATTGAGGGCGACGCAAAAACCTATCAAACACCATTTGTAGACGGAGTATTTGATAAGAAAACTTTTGTGGTTAATAGACAAAAATTTGACGAGGTTAGTGTATGGTAATAGATATATTAACTCTCTTTCCAGAAAGCTTTGCACCTCTCAATGAAAGCATTATCAAAAGAGCACAGGAAAAAGGTATAATCAAAATTAATTTAATAAACATTCGGGATTTTTCAACCGATAAACATAAAAAGTGTGATGATTATCCATTTGGTGGTGGTGCAGGTATGCTTATGACAGCTCAGCCTATCTATGATGCTATCAAAAGTGTTTTGGATGATAAAGCTCATATTGTATTTGCAAGCCCAAGCGGAAAAACCTTGAATGTGGAAAAAGCAAAAGAGCTTTCCAAAGAAGAGCACTTGGTTTTTATCTGCGGGCATTATGAGGGGATTGATCAAAGAATACTTGATATCTTTGAGCCAGAGGAAATCTCAATCGGCGACTATGTGCTTACAGGCGGAGAACTTCCAACAATGGTGATTATTGACGCTCTATCTCGTTTTATCGAAGGTGTGATAACAGCGGAAAGTTTAGACGAAGAGAGCTTTTCGTGTGATGGACTTGAGTATCCTCAGTACACTCGACCAGCTGAATTTCAAGGACTAAAAGTACCAGAGGTACTACTTTCAGGCAATCATCAAGAGATAGCAAAGTGGCGAAAAACTCAGTCACAACAAAAAACAAAACAAAAACGACCAGACCTTATAAAATAGGAGAAAAAATGAAGATAAATTGGTTCCCAGGGCATATGACAAAAGCTCTGAACGAGATGAAAGGAAAACTTAAACAAATTGATGTTGTTATCTATGTTCTAGATAGCAGAGCACCAATATCTTCTATTAATCCAAGTTTATCTTCACTGTCTCAAAATAAACCAATTTTGTACGTTTTTAATAAAACCGATATAGCCGATGAAAAACGTGTAAAAGAGCTAACTCAGCCTTTTAAAGGTGAGAAAAGTGATTATGTCTGCTTAAACAGCACGATGTCAGGTGCAGGCAAAATAATAAAAACAAAAATAAATAATTTAGCAAAAGAAAAAATTGAAAAATATAAAGCAAAAGGCGTAAAAATGACAATTAGAGCGCTAGTTGTCGGCGTTCCAAACTCTGGTAAAAGTACACTTGTTAATAACCTTTGCGGAAAAGCAAAAGCAATTACAGGAAACAAACCTGGCGTTACAAAAATGCAACAGTGGGTCAATATCGGTGACAATATAGAACTTTGCGATACACCAGGAACACTCTATCCAAATCTTGCAAATCAAGATGTAGCAAAAAATTTAGCCTTTATTGGTAGCATAAAAGACCAAGTTGTAGACCAAACAGAACTTGCGGAAGAACTATTACTAACTTTAAAAGAAAAGTATAATGATTTACTTGTTGCTCGATATGGCGAGGATTTGTCGTTAGAAGCAATCGCAAAAAAACGTGGTTATGTACTCGGTAAAGGTGAACTCGACCTTGAAAGAACAGGGCAAGCTATCGTAGACGACTTTCGTAAAACAAGAATTGGAAGGATAACACTCGACTGATGAAAGAAAAGAATTATGTCAAAGGCAAAATAGGTGAAGTATCAACCGAAAACTTTTTGATAGAAAAAGGTTATAAGCTTGTAACTCAAAATTTTTCAACAAAGTTAGGAGAAATTGATATAGTAGCATTTGACGGAGATACACTTGTATTTATAGAAGTTAAGGCAAGAGATACTTTAAAATTTGGTAGGCCTTCAGAAGCGGTTGATTATAAAAAGCAAATGAAAATTAGACGTACAGCAGAAATATTTTTAATACAGTATAGGCTCTATGAAAAATGTAAATGTCGATTTGATGTTGTTGAAATTTTAGGAGAAAAAATAAATTTAATAAAAAATGCGTTTTAAAGAGGCTTTATTTTCAAGCCTTTTTTTGTTTAAATTTTTATTATGTGGCAATAATCCTCTTGAAAAAGAGGTGAATATGAAAAAAAGAAGTATTATTTTTAGTTTAACTTTTATGTTTTGTGCACTAATATTTTTGACGGCATGCGAAAACTCTACGCAGCTTAATTGTGCCACAATCAACGAAATAACATCAGCAGGAAGTGAAAATTACGCAGTTAGAGTTTCTTTTCAAGAGGATAAAAGAATTAAAGATAAAGGTGTAGATGTTCAGATTAAATTTTCTGAAATAGGCAATGTAAAGTTTTGGGAAGAGTATGGTGAAAAACTTGACTTTAATATAGAAGAAAAGGATAGATGGTATTCGCTCACATCATTAATAGTACAGGCAAAAGATCGGGCTAATAGTGAAAAGTTTGTTGTGTTCTCAGAAGCTCAAACAAAGACATATCTATTTTCCAGTGAGAAAGCGGTCAATATTACTATGAGAGTTATAGTTGGTGATATAAAGCAAAATAGTTTGAAAATGGGTGAAATTTTGGTTGGAAGTGAACCAATATCAAGTGAATATACATTAAAAATAAAATAAAAGCTTGTTTTTGCTTTTATTTTTTTTATTGTTATAGTAGAATATATAATGAGGTAAAAATGGTAGAAGTT
>CARFEX010000058.1:5365-6066 GCA_948971535.1 uncultured Eubacteriales bacterium
GAGTATTATGCTCTATATGATGTTAATATGAAAATTGAAGACGGAGAAAGTGTGGCTTTTGTTGGCGAAGATGAAAGTGGAAAAACTAGTCTACTTCGCATCTTTGCAAAACTTGAAAAAATGAGTAAAGGTGAAGTGTATATAAAAGATATTCCACTAGAAAAGCTGGATTATCGCACTGATATTAGTGCAGGTTATATACCAGCAACTCCAGTATTTTTGGAAAAGAAAACAGTATATGAAAATTTTAAATATATCTTAAAAACTTGGGGTTTTAAAGATGCTGAAATTGAAAATAAAATAAATCAAACTATTATCGACTACTCAATCGAGAAAATTAAAGATAGAAAAATCAAAGAACTTTCTATTGAGGAAAAATATGTACTTTCATTTATAAGACTTTCTTTGCGAGGAAATTTAGAACTTCTTATGATAGACAATATCTTTGATAGACTTAGTGAACCTACAATGGAGGTTGTGCTAGATATGATAAAAAAATTGAAAGGTAAAAAAACGACACTTATTTGTGCGACAACCAAGCTTGGTTTAGCTCAAAAACTATGTAAAAAAGCTTACTATTTTAAAAATGGGTCTGTTGCTGATAATCTTTCTAAACTTGAAATTTAAAAAATGAACACCAATTTTTTGGTGTTTTTTTTGTAGAAAACCACGAGTTTTACCCGTGAATTTTTATTATGACC
>CARFEX010000059.1:0-388 GCA_948971535.1 uncultured Eubacteriales bacterium
TTAGTCTATATCGCATGTACAGGAATGCTAATATATAGCATACTTGGCAAAGGACAATATTTTAGACAAAGATATGGTTTTTATATGACAGCAGTAGTGATGTCGATGATAATAAATTTGATTTCAGTAGCAACAATCTTATTAATAATCTCACTTTTCACATCAGACATTGTTTGGGTAAAACCAGAAAAAGAGAATAAAAATACTATTATAGTAGAACCTGAGAAAGAGGAAAACTTCTCACAAAAGTCAAAAGAGAAAAAAGTTGCTCAGTTACGTAAACTTCGTGAAGAGGGGAAAATAAGTGAAGAAGAGTTCAATGACGAACTTATGAAACTTATGTAAAAAATAAAGAATAATAAAAGTTTAATTAGTCTGTTAAGATATA
>CARFEX010000059.1:398-6042 GCA_948971535.1 uncultured Eubacteriales bacterium
ATATCGTTTTGATATGCTTTTTTGCTTGATTATATAAAATGCTATAATCTATTTCTTACGCTTTTCTTTAAAAAAATCTGTTAAAAGCTTTGATGACTCATCACTTTTATATCCCTTTTCAATCTTAACCTTATGATTAAGACGATTGCTTAAAAGTATTTTTTCACATAGATTATCGCTAGAAGTCTTTTCACTGCTTGCATAAATAAGTTTTGAAATTCTAGCATTTGCAATCGCCCCAGCACACATAGGACAAGGCTCTAGCGTAACATAAATCTCAGCTCCCTCAAGCCTCCACGACCTCAGTCTTTTACAAGCTTTTTCTATTGCAATAATTTCAGCATGTTTGATTGCATTTTTGCTTTTTTCTCGTCTGTTGTAGCCTTTTGCAATGACTTTTCCATTCATTACAATAACAGCACCGATTGGCACTTCATCTTTCTTTCTTGCTTTTTCTGCCTCTCTTAAGGCAATATCCATAAAATCAATCATAATTTAATTGTAGAATAAAAGATGTCAAAAGTCTAGCAATTAAGTTGTCTTTTCATAGATTTTATTATATAATCAAAACATGGAAAAAGAGAAACCTATTATATTTAAAAGAAATTTTTATACAAGTGACGATAGCGGGAAAATTTATATAATATCTTTGCTAGCACCTTTGCTTGTAACTTTTGTCTTGTATCTACTTGGCATGATGATTGCTGTTTCAGCAGGAGTAGATGTTGAAAAACTCAGCACTGAGCTTTGGTTTATAATACCTTTTTCATTTGTAGGACAACTTACTTTTCTAGCCGTGTTTTTGATATACAATAAGATTTCAAAAACAAGCAATAATGCTATGGGTTTTAAATTTAAAATTGGTTACAAAAATGTTCTGATAATAATAGCTGTAGCATTAATAAGTTTGTTTGGACTTCAATATTTTGTAGGTATATTTGACCATATTTTAGATTTGATAGGATTTAATCTAAATGACGCAAGCGCAGAAGGAGCAATTATAGCAGGATTGCCTCTAACTAATATTGGTTGGTACTTTTTAAATATTGTGGTGCTTGCAGTGTTGCCAGCAATATGCGAGGAACTTATATTTAGAGGAGTTGTTCTTTCAGGTCTTCGTAAAAACTTTTCAGAAAAATTAGCCTTAGTCCTTTCAGCACTCATGTTTGCATTTATGCACGGCAATTTACAACAGCTTATCTATCCATTTTTACTAGGACTGATTTTAGGTTGGATAGTTATGCGAACTGGCTCGGTTTTTTCAAGTATGCTAGTGCATTTTATCAGCAATGCTATTGTTATTACCTTTGCTTACATTCAAATCCAAACAGGGTGGAGTATGGATATTGCGATAAATACATGGTATTATTATGTAATTGCAATAGCACTCTTCGTTCTCACAGGTGTACTTATTTATATTATAGATAAATTTTATTTCAAACACAAAAACCCAAATGAAATTGAAAAATCACTTACCAAACGACCATCAGTATTCTTAATAGTTTCTTGGGCGGTTGCAGGAGTGTTGCTTCTAATTTCCACAATTATGAATTTTCTTGGCTAATGCCGTGTATTATATACAGAGGGAAAAATGACCTATAAAAACAAATTAATCAGAAATACTCTTATCAGCTATATGGTTATTATAGTAGCTTTTGTCATAATTAGAATGCTTTCAGCCTTTCATCTTTTAGACTTTATGGGCTTATGGGCAGAATATGTTTTTAATATAGTTGTTCAAATAGGACTTTTACTTTGTACATCGATATTTTTATTTTCAGCATTAAACAAAAAACGTCCAGCAGAAACTGCACAATTTTTTGGTTTTAGAAAAATATCATTCAAAGCTATCCTAATGTGTATCGGCATTGGAGCAATGGTGTTTTTATTAAATATATTTGTTGCTACATTTTTTAGTATCATTTTGCAACTACTTGGCTATAACTATATGCCAGGAGAAACAATAACAAATTATCCTATTTATCTTCTTGTAACCAATGTTATATTTACCGCAATACTTCCAGGAGTATGTGAAGAAGTAGCACATCGTGGTCTTTTAATGAGGGGGCTTAGTCCACTTAGCATAAAAAAAGCAATCATTATTTCAGCAGTTCTCTTTGGACTTGTGCATATGAATATAGAACAGTTTTTTTATGCAACAATAATCGGTCTTTTTATAGGCTATCTTGCCTATACCTGTGATAGTATCTATCCAGCAATCATAGTTCACTTTATGAATAACTTTTTAAGTGTTTATATAGGTTTTTCTCAGGCGAATAATTTGTTTGTTGGAAAGGTATATTCATTGTTTATATCCTCTCTTACAGGAAACTTTTTCTTAGGTATGATAGTAGCTTTATTAACATGTTTGCTACTTGTTTGGGGATTATATTCATTAACACGAAATCTCCAAAAAACGCTACGCAAACAAGCAATTAATGAAATTCAACAAGCAGTATTAAAAGAAGTAATCCGTAGTGAATATATTGAAAAAGTTGAGAAATCAAAACAGGAAATTGCTGATGATAATAATCTTAAATTAAAAGAAAGTCAGTTGCAAAGCCAAAGCAAAGTAGAATTAAATCTTAATTATGTAAGCGAAATAGAGCAAGAATTAATGGGAGAGGAAGGAGATTTTAAACTATCCTTAACCAACAAAATCTTATTAATATCAATTTTTGTCTTGCTTGGTGGAGTAACACTTTTCACCTATATTTGGGGTTTAATATGTTAAAATTAAATATAGTATGCGTTGGGAATTTAAAAGAAAAGTTTTGGAAAGAGGCATGTAGTGAATATCAAAAACGTTTACAACGATTTTGTAATGTCAAGATTATAGAACTTGCCGAACAAAACAAATATGATATTGTTTCAAAAGTACTAGAAGAGGAAGGAAAGGAAATTCTTGCATCTATTTCTGGTAGCTGTATCTTGCTTGATATACAAGGTGAGGAAGTATCAAGTGAAAAACTTTCAACAAAATTAAGGAACCTAGAACAAAATTCAAGTGAAATCACTTTTGTTATTGGTGGTTCAAATGGAGTTAGTGAAACGGTAAAAAATAAAATAAAAGACAAAGTCTCTTTTGGAAAAATAACCTTGCCTCATAACCTTGCCAGAGTTGTATTACTCGAACAAATTTATCGTGCTTATATGATAAACTCTGGAAGTAAATATCATAAATAATTTACATTATTCTATAAAAGAACGCAATAGTAAACATAACTGCGGTTAAAAAGCTTAAAAGTGAAAAGATAGATAAATTTTTTTGCATAACAATTTTTTTTATGTCCACATATATATAGTTAAGGTTTAGTCTTCACCAAAGTGTTCATTAAATAGACCTTCCTCATGTTGAGTATCATTACTAGAATGAAACTCCTCTTGAGTACAGTGATGATTTTCTTGCTTTTGGTCATAATGGCTATCATAAATAGGTTGTTCTTTGCCAAGATTTTCATGACTAGCTTCAATATTTGAAATCTGCTTTTTTTGAAGTTTAGCAATGTTTTTTGCAACATCCATTTTATTACGTCTTGAAAATACAGCAATAGTTCCCTTGCCTTTAAAAAGTTTGTAAACTAAAAAGAAAGAAGCTAGACCAATTATAACATAAATTATTCTCGATAAAATACTTCCTTGAAAGCCAAAAATACCAGCGACAAAATCATATTGAAGTACTCCAATCATAAACCAATTTATACATCCTGCAAGAGTAAGTAAAAACGCAATTATTGTGAACATAAGTTACCTCCAGATGTATTATTTGCAAAAAAGTACAAAAAATTCTTAAAACAAAGTCATTTTATTTGACTTAAAGAGTGGATTTATATATACTTTCTTGGAAGTAAAATTTAAAAGCAAGTTTTAAATTTTCGAAAAACTGACGTTTTTATGCTAACGCATTACTTCCAAGAAAGTGCGTTATCTCGGTCGTCACCAAATACTTCGCAAAGCGAACTGCTTGGCTCTTACCTACGATAACTAACTTTCTAAATCATAAAAAACCAATAAAACAAAATTTTGATTTATTTGAAATAAAAGGAAGTAAAATTTAAAAGCAAGTTTTAAATTTTCGAAAAACTGACGTTTTTATGCTAACGCATTACTTCCAAGAAAGTGCGTTATCTCGGTCGTCACCAAATATTTCGCAGAATGAACATTTTGGTTTTAATGAACTTGTGATAGTGAAAATGAATACAAAACAAAAAATTAGCAAAAAATTATAAATTGCATGACTAGAATAGGAGGGTATATATGGCAGTGCATTACTTAACAGCAGAAGGAAAAAAACAATTAGAGGAAAAATTACAGTTTTATAAAACTGTTAAAAGAAAAGAAGTAGTTCAAAAAATTGGTGCAGCAAGAGAATTTGGTGACCTTTCAGAAAATTCAGAGTATGATGCAGCCAAAGAAGAACAAGCACTTATTGAAGCTGAAATCAGTGAAATGGAAAACATTCTTCTTTCATGTGAAATTGTAAGTGTTAATACAAATAAAAATGAAATAGGTATTGGTTCAACAGTTACATTATATGACGAAGATTTTGATGAAGAGGTAACATACAAAATTCTCGGCTCAACAGAAAGTGACCCTGCAAAAGGTATTATATCAAATATTTCACCAGTAGGCTCAGCACTTATGGGGAAAAAGAAGGGTGATACAATAGTTGTAAAGAGCGAAAATGCAAATGCAACTTATAAAATTTTGGCAATTAAATAATAATTGCCTTTTTTTGTTGTATTTTTTTTTAGCTTGTAGTATAATAAGATATCAAAACGTTTGGAATTTAAGATTATGATGTTCAAAAACTCGATAAAACTTTTGTGTGCCAATTTTGACAAAGTTTGGAAGCTTCTCATTTATCAACTTTTGTCTTGGGCTTTGGTAGTGGGCTTGCTCGCACCTTTTTATGGCACCTTTGCAAATATTTTTTCTAGTGTTTGGGCAGAGTTTGAACTTGGAAAGGTTTTCACTTCAGGAACGTTTTATGGTTTGTCAGTGTCAGTAGCTGAAGCGCTTACAAGTGTGTTAGGTGCATTATTTAAAGCAGTTGCACTATTATTTAATACAAATGTGGGTATAGGTATTTACCTTGTTTTTATACTTTGTATATTTAGACCAATCTTAGCAGATGTTGGTAGATTTGTCACTTGTGAAATGGTGTATGGCTATATGGCAACTAGTTCAAAACAAAGTTTTACAGGCACATTCTTGAGAACTTTAGGAAAGTCACTGTCTTATGCAGGAATGAAACTTTTGTTTACAATACCTTTCAATGCACTAATCTGTGTGGGTATTTTCGGACTTTCTCAAATCATAGCAAACAATGTTTTCGAGGTTTTACTTCCTATATTAATCATACTTATTCCATCCATTTTGTTTGCATTCAAAGAAACATTCATAGCAGGCTGGGCACCAGCAATGATAGTTTATGATTGCAATGTATTTAGAGCTTTTCCAAAAGGGCAATCAGCAGTACTTCGTAGAGGACTTAGAGTATATTCAACCTCACTAATGATTTATTTGTTGACAATGCTTTTGGTGATAGCCTTAGGCCTATATTCTTTAGTAATCATTCTTCCAATAATCTTCCCATTCATTTACATTTTTGACATGGTTATGTTTTTCTCAAGTCAAGGAA
>CARFEX010000060.1 GCA_948971535.1 uncultured Eubacteriales bacterium
TCTTTCAAATTTCCACGATATTTCTCAAAATTTTTCATATTTTTTTGCAATTTTTCGCATTTTTGATAAAATTCTTCATCATTAGCGCAAAAATCGGTTAAATCCCATTTGTAAATTTCTTTAATTTGACTTCTTTTTTTCATAATTTTAACTCCTAAAACGATTATATCACAATAGAAAATATTATCAAAACATTGAAAAAATATTCTACAAATTTTTTGTAGAATATATATTTTTTTTAATATATTTTATCTTATAAAGTGCTTGTCTATATAAAATTTATTCCATGGAGCTTTGGTCTTATCTGGCGGACATGCAAACACCATTTTTTCCTTTGTCACTGGGTGAATAAACTCAAGTCGCCCTGCCCATAGCCCAAGGTTGTTACTAGGTTTAAATTTATTTCTTCCATACTTGTTATCACCCACCAAAGGATTGCCTATTCCTGCCAATTGCACACGTATTTGGTGACTTCTCCCTGTAACAATTTTAACTTCTAACAAACTTTCATCACCTTCAGTTTCCAATGTTCTATAACTCAGTTCTGCTCTTTTTGCACCACTTTCAGATTGTGTAACAATTCGAACTAAATTTTGTTTTTCATCTTTTTTAAGATAGTTCACAAGAGTGTCACTTCTCTGTTGTGGAATTCCAACACATACAGCATAGTATGTTTTATTCATTTTGTTTTCACGTATTTGTGCACTAAGTCTAGCTGCTGCTTTTGATGTTCTTGCAAACACCATAATTCCGCCAGTTGGTCTATCAAGTCTATGAACAAGACCGATATATGCTTCTCCCTCTTTATTATATTTTTCTTTTACATAGCTTTTAATTTCACTTAAAAGGTCGTTGTCGCCAGAAGCATCAGTCTGAGACGGCATATTTTGTGGTTTAAGTGCTACAATTATTTGATTATCTTCATATAAAATATCTACCATATTTTCATTCCCCTCGCTCCGCATGGAAGCACTATTTTTTCTTGAGTAGCAAGACCTATTTCATCAGCATCAATTCCACCATGTCCAAACACTAAGCTAAGAATATTTGTGAGCACACTTGCTTGAAGTCCTGTTGTATAGGAGCTGATTAGCACAAATAGTGGTTTTTCTGATAGCACTTGCTTGGTAAGTTTTACAAAGTCAAAGAGGTTATCTTCTAGTTTCCACATTTCGCCATTTGTACCGCGTCCATAACTTGGAGGGTCCATTATGATTGCATCATAGTGGTTACCTCTACGTATTTCACGTTCTATAAACTTTTGGCAGTCATCCACAATATAACGTATATTTGTTATGCCATTGAGTTTTGCATTTTCCTTTGCCCGTTCAACCATACCTTTACTAGCATCAACATGCGTCACCTGTGCACCAGCAGAGGCACATGCTACACTTGCACCGCCAGTATAAGCAAATAAGTTTAAAACTTTTATAGGTCTATTTGCTTTCTTAATTAAGTCAATCATATCCTGCCAGTTGACAGCTTGTTCAGGGAAAAGACCTGTATGCTTGAACCCCATTGGCTTTATTGAAAATTTAAGGTTTTTCCATGATACAACCCATTCTTCTGGGACATGATTTATATATTTCCATCTTCCGCCACCCGAATTATCACGAAGATAATGAGCATCAAGTTTTTTATAATTTGCTAGTTTATTTTCACTATTCCATATAACCTGTGGGTCTGGTCTAAGCAATATATATTTTCCCCACTTTTCAAGCTTTTCACCATTGCCTGTGGCTAGCACAACATAATCTTTCCAGTCTTTTGCTACTTTCAATTTTTTTACCTCGCTGTTATTCTATCAAAAATTTTATTAAAATACAAGTAAAAAATGAGTTTAGTGTCTTCCTAAACTCATTTTTTGAAAATCCAACTATTTTACAAGTGAAATGCCAATTTTTACATCCTTGCCGTTAAATTCTAAAACTGTTTCAAATTCACTATTTTTATTTATATCAAAACGGTCTGCAAGTGTTGTTTTACAAATTGCATCTTTAAATTTTTTAGCTATTTCTATAAGCTCATAATTTCCACTTAAAGATAGCTCGATATGATTTGTAACTTTTAAGCCACTATCTTTACGTAGGTTTTGAATTTTGCTAAGAAGCTCATTAACGAATCCCTTTTCTTTTAGTTCTTCACTCAAACTTGTATCAAGGACAACTGTGAACTTACCATTGCTTGACGATGTGTATCCTTCCTTATTTTCAAGGTTAATGAGTAAATCCTCTTTTGTTAGCTCTATAGTTTGTCCATTGGCATCAAATTTCGCAGTTTTCCCTTCTCGAACAAGTGCGACAAGTTCATTTGCGTTAACTTGTGCAAGATATGAGCGTATATCATTGAGATATTTTCCATATTTTGGACCAAGAGTTTTAAGTTGAGGTTTGAGTGAATATGATACATATTCATCTGCATTATGAAGAATTTGCATATTTTCTACATTGAGTTCTTCTTTTATTAGTGTTTGAAGTTCCTGGTCAAGTTTCATCTCTTCTGCAACGCAAACCAAAACTTTTGAAAGTGGTTGACGATTTTTTACTCCACTTGAGCTTCTACACATTCTACCTAGGTCGACAATATCAAGAACTTTGTCCATTCCTTCATTAAGTGTTGCATCAATATATTTTTCGTCAGCCACAGGGTAAGCACAGAAGTGCACACTCTCTGGAGCACTAGCATCTAGTGAGCGAACTAGATTTTGATAAAGCGACTCTGCCATAAATGGAACAAATGGTGCTATAAGTTTTGTTATACCTACAAGCACTTCATATAAGGTTTTGTAAGCACTTATCTTATCTTCAGTTTCCTCACTGCCCCAAAATCTTTCACGAGAACGGCGAATATACCAATTTGAAAGCTTATCCACAAAAGCAGAGATTTCTCTAGCAGGAGTTTGCATATCATATTTTTCAAGTGATGCATCTACCGATTTAATAAGAGCATTAAAGTCTGACAACAACCACTTGTCTAGGAAAGATAACTGACATTTATCTAAGTCATATTTAAGCGGATTAATCTTGTCAATTTCAGCATAAAGCACATAGAAATAATAAACATTCCAAAGTGTACCCATAAACTTGCGTTGAAGGTCCACAAGATTTTCTTCTATAAAAGGAAGACCTTGTGCAGGATTGCAACATGTCATAAAGTACCAACGAACTCCGTCAGCACCATATTTTGAAAGCACTTCCCATGGGTCTACACCATTTTTAAGGCTCTTACTCATTTTAAGCCCATGCTTATCAAGCACAAGACCAAGAGTGTTGCAGGCCTTGAAAGGAGCTTTTCCAAATACAGCAGTATTGACAGCAAGAAGTGTATAGAACCAACCTCTTGTTTGGTCAATACCTTCACTGATATAATCAGCACAAAAAGCTTTTTCAAAAATTTCTTTGTTTTCAAAAGGATAATGATATTGAGCAAAAGGCATTGAACCACTATCAAACCAGCAGTCCATAACCTCAGGAGTTCTTGCCATAACTTTTCCACATTTTGGACATGGGAATGTGATTTTATCAAGTGTAGGTTTGTGAAGGTCAAGCTCGCCTTGAACACCAGAAAGTTTACGTAATTCTTCCACACTACCTATAACATGTATATGACCTTCTTCACATTTCCAGAAAGGAAGAGGTGTCCCCCAAAAACGATTACGTGAAATATTCCAATCTATATTGTTTGCAAGGAAATTGCCCATTCTTCCATTCTTAATGTGGTCAGGTAGCCAATATATTTGTTGATTGTTTTCAACAAGCTTATCTTTGATTGCGGTTGTTTTTACAAACCAAGCATCCTGTGCATAATAGAGAAGCGGACTCTTACATCTCCAGCAATGTGGATAAGAGTGTTCAAATGGAAGAACTTTAAACATCTTACCTTCGCTTTCGAGTTTTTTAATTACATGTTTATCCGCATCTTTGACAAACATACCAGCAAACTCTGTTTCTGTGCTCATTTTGCCATATTTATCTACAAGTTGAATAAAATCAATATTATACTTTGCACCAACAAGAGCATCATCTTCACCAAATGCAGGTGCTATGTGAACAATTCCTGTTCCATCCTCAGTTGTAACATAGCTATCAACTGTAACAAAATATCCTGTTTTAACTATATCCTTAGCATAGTCAAAAAGAGGTTGATATTTACGATATTCATATTCTTTTCCTTTCTTGCGCTCAAGTATTTTGTAACTGCCCTCTTCAAATAGTGTTGGAACAAGTTTTTCAAGCATAATAAAATTTTCGTTGCCACAAGAAAGTTTGCAATAAATTTCATCTGGATTCATACAAAGTGCTACATTTGAAGGAAGTGTCCAAGGGGTAGTTGTCCAAACTATAAAGTAGGTATTTTCTTCTTCTAAGCTCTTAAACTTTACGAATACAGAATTTTCTTTCAAAGTTTTGTAATTATCACCATTTTCAAGTTCGGCTTTTGATAGCGATGTTCCACAACGTGGACAATATGGCACAACTTTATGACCTTGATAAATTAGCCCTTTCTTGTCCATTTCTTTTAATGCCCAAAACACACTTTCAATATAGTTGTTATCATAGGTAATATATGGTTTTTCCATATCCACCCAATATCCGATTTTGTTTGTCAAATCTTCCCACATTGATTTATATTCCCAAACAGAATCCTTGCAAAGTTTGATAAATTTGTCTACTCCATAAGCTTCGATATCGCTTTTGCCATTGAACCCTAACTTTTTCTCAACTTCAACTTCAACTGGTAGTCCATGAGTGTCCCAACCTGCTTTACGGAAAATATAATAGCCTTTCATCGCTTTATAGCGAGGGAGTACATCCTTCATTGCACGTGTGAGCACATGTCCAATATGAGGCTTTCCGTTTGCAGTTGGTGGGCCATCATGAAGAACAAAACATTTTTTGCTATCCTTGTTTTGCTCTAATGCCTTTTTTACAATTCCATTCTTTTCCCAAAATTCCAAAACTTCTTGCTCGTTTTTGAGAAAGTCTAGTTTGCTGTCTACTTTTTTATACATATTACCCTCCAAAATTTTACAAACCTAGAAAAAACGTTTTTTAACAAAAAAGCCTAGTCCAAGTTACAAGAACCTTAAACTAGGCAAAAAAACCACTTGTAAACTCTATCCGCAGGCTAACACCCACTCCTTCTATAACGGGAAGTCCCGACAACTATTACTTTTCTTATTTCACAGTTGCAACTCCGAAAGTGATAACCTTTCAAACTCTACTGTCATTTCACACCAACCAATGACTCTCTGAAAGCTTTGTTTGAACGTCTTGTCTTTCATCAACGTTTTTCAAGTTTGTATGGAAAAATTATAATTTATATTTTTTACTTTGTCAATCAAATTAATAGCTTTCAAGCAAATTGTTAGCTTTTAGTACATCTGCACCAGTCAAGATGCCAAGAGGGAGTTCTTTTGTAGAGCCTGTTTTTGTAAATATAAGTGCAAGAAGCTTTGGATTTGAATGATATTCATTTAACACCTGCTCCACCGAAAAGTCAGCAGGAACAACTTTGTAATAATCATTATTTTCAAGTGAAGATAACATATCCTCTATTTTGACGTTTTCAAGGAACACCTCGCAGTTACCACCTGCGAGCAAAAATTGACCAAAAGAATTAAGTATTTTTTGTCCATTTGCAATTCCAATCAGTTCTTGGTTTTTATATACAGGTAGATTAGAAAATTGCGAATTTGCCATAAGTGTTATAACGTCTAACATGCTCACATTAGCATCAACTGTTAACACATTCTTTCTACAAACTGTATCAAGAGCTTTTGGTGGAGCTGTAAGTAGAGTTTCTATATATTCAATTTTTTCTACAACTGATAGATGAGGTTCGGCTATGACAAAATCTTCATTATTATTATGGATAATCGCATTGCGAAGTCGACCATAATCAACAAGGTCATCTTCATATTTGCGGACAATATAATTTAAAGAAACAGC